>NZ_BAAIHN010000052.1:0-10062 GCF_054784775.1 Lacticaseibacillus boliensis | reverse complement strand
ATGGGTGTACGGACTCATAGTCGAGTTCTCCTTGTAGTTGGTCTTGTGGTGATTCCATTTTACAAGGACTCAGGCTATGAGTCTTTTCTATTTGACTAATTTGTTGCACTTGAATTGTAAATCCGTCGATTAATAAAACGACGGTTTGTCGCCATCAGTGTTTGGCTGGTTGACGCCCAAGGAATCTTGCACATACTTCTTGGGATCGTTGATCAACTTGGTGACGAGATCGGCGACACTCTTGCGGGAAACCTCGGTGCCTTTGAACAAGTCATCACGATGGGTCAGCTCGTAGTTGACTTCATCGTTGTTGGACAACCAGGCCGGGCGAATGATGGTGTAGTCGAGGTCGGAATGTTCAACGACCTTGGCTGCCTTGGTGTAAGGCTCCAGATAGCCGCCGTCTAATTGCTGGTGGTTCCACTTGCCAAACGCGCCGGGCACTTCGTTGTAGATCCCCAGCGTTGAGATCCAGATCAAGCGACTGATCTTGGCGAGATCCATTGCCTGCACAACAGCCTTGGCCTGGGTTTCGATGGTCTTGCCGCCACCGAGGTTGGCATAGACAATATCGATCCCAGCCATGGCCTTGCCCAGCGCTTCTGGATCTGTCGCGTCGCCTTCGACTACGGTTTCGCGGTCGGGATCTGTGACTTCCAGACGCTTGGCATCGCGCAAGAACAGTGTCAGGTGATGTTTGGTTTCACTCAGCAACTGCTTTTCTGCCAAGCGAGCGATTTGACCGTTGGCACCTAAAATTAAGACATTACTCATGTGAATCCTCCTTATCGACTTACAAGATCAGTGTAACACCGTTCTAGATTATGTAAACCGGACACTTAAGAAGAACTGTCCGCGATGGCTGTAATTCATGCTAGAATGACGATGGTTGAGCATGTCAAACAGATGGAGGAAAGCGATGAAACCATACGAAACCCAAATCAAAGCAACCGGCGTCCGGCGCCATTTTGATACTGGTGAAGACTTATTGCGAGAAGGCGACTTGGCCAAACACCTGTTTTTCGTGGAGGAAGGCTGTGTGCGGCTGTGGCACAACGACGACGGGCGCGACATCACCGTGCAGTTTTTCTTCGAGAACCAAGCCGTATCGTCTTTTGAAAGTTTCTATCTGGAACAGCCCAGTCTGTTTGCCATCACGGCGGTGGAGCCGACGACGGTGATGGTCGTCGACGGGCGCGTGTTGAAGAAGACGCTTGAGGCAGATCCGCAGGCGCTGGCGGCGTTCACCGACCGGATCTGCCGGCGGTTTATCGCCTACACCAATTATTTTCTCAACCGCATCGAAGAATCGCCGGAAGCGCGCTATCGCACCTTGTTGGCCGACGATCCGGCGCTGGTGGCCCGCGTGCCGCAATACGAGCTGGCGACTTATCTGGGCATCACGCCGGTGTCGTTGTCGCGCATCCGCAATCGCGTGAAAAAAAATCCGCGCGCTTAACATAGGTTAATGAGCCCGATCGTTTTCGTCGGTATACTGATCCCATCATCAATTGGAGGTCATTATTATGACAAAAACATTAATCGTAACCAGTCACCCTTATGACGGCAGCTTCTGCCACGCTTTGATGGAAGCGGCCAAAACCGGCGCGTTGAAAGCCGGCAACGACGTCGACGTGATCGACTTGGAAGCCGATCATTTTGATCCCGTGATGCACAGCAGCGACTTGATCGGGTTCTTGAAGCATCAGGCACAAGATGAACAGGCTATCGACTATATCCGCCGCGTTAAAGAAGCGGATCACTTGATCTTGGTCTTCCCAATCTGGTGGGAACTGATGCCAGCCATGATGAAGGGGTTCATCGACAAGGTCGTCTTTCCTGGTGAAACCTTCGCCTATACGCCTAACGGCATGGGGATGAAGTCGCTGTTGCCAAAGCTTCAGTCGACCACGATCATGACCACCATGAACACCCCGAAAGCCTTGTATCGCTGGGTATTCGGCGATGCCATTCAGCGCGCGTTGGTGCGCGGGACGTTCAAGAAGATGGGGCTGAAAAACGTCCGTTGGTTGAGCTGCAACATGGTCAAAAAAAGCAGCGACAACAAGCGCCAAGCATGGCTGGAACAAGCCACCCAGATCGGGGCCAAGTAAACCACATATCAATTCAAGCAAACACCGGTCGCTATTTGGCACCGGTGTTTTTGTGGCTGGCGTTTACCAAGAAAAAGTAAAATGGGTTGTCAAAAACTATGCATGCGCATATAATCGTGGTTGCGATATCGCAACGCTTGCCACACCAGCCAGCAAAAGGAGATTGAATTTTGACAAAAACGATCATCATCACCGGCGCCAACTCCGGTTTAGGGTTTGAAGCCACCAAACAAATCGCCGCACAAGGCAGCGGTTATCGCCTGATCATGGCGTGCCGTAATCTGAGCAAGGCCCAAGCGGCCCGCGAAGCGATCCTGCAGGCGGTGCCGACTGCCCAAATCGACTGCCTGCAACTCGATACATCGTCGCTGGCCGCGGTGCGCGCATTCGTCGCAGATTTTCAGGCGCTGAAGTTGCCACTTGACGGACTGATCTGTAACGCCGGAATCGCCGGGCGCACCGTGCATGATACCGCAGATGGCTTCAACAATATTTTTGAAACCAATTATCTGGGCCATTTTTTGCTGACACAGCTGCTGCTGCCGCTGATGGGAGACACCGGTCGGATCATCACCGTCAGCAGCGAACGCCACGACGGCCCGCTTGCAGGAGTGGCTTGGCCGGGGGCCGAAACGTTGGCGCATGGCGGCACAAACCCGCAAGTCGATGCGCTGAGTTATCCGTTCTCCAAGCTGTGCATGATCTTGTTTGCGTATGAACTCGATCGCCGGCTGACCGCCGCAGGCAAACATATCGCGGTAAACACCGTCAATCCCGGCTTGATGATCGAAACCGGCTTATCCAAAGACAAGTCGCGCTTCACCCCGGAGATGGTGGCCAAGTTTGCTGATCTGATCGGCACCGCCAAAGCCTCTGCGCAGATGCTGACAGATCTGATGTGCGCGCCTGAATTTGCCCAAGGCCCGGCACGTTATTTTGATCGTAGCAGTGCCGCGCCTGTGCGCTCGTCAGTGATGTCTTATGATCAACGGGTCGCCAAGGAACTATGGGAATATAGTCTGACGGCGACCGGGCTGGATTAGACGTCACAGTCAAACACCGTTTGTCGCGCCTGCATTTGGCGCCACAAGCGGTGTTTTTTTGCGCGCGCGGATGGTATTCTGAATCTTGAACTTGGAGGAATTGATATGCAGCACAAGAAATATTGGGTCATCGCGGTGATCGTTGTGGTATTCGCGGCTGGCGGCTGGTATGGCTATCGGCACAGCGGGTCGCGGGCAAGTTTTGACGGGACCAACACCAACGCGGCGATGACGACACAAAAGCAGTTTTATCGCCAGCTGAGCAAGCAGTATCCACAGCTGAAGCCGGCGCTGGATCATGACGCCAAGCCAGATACCTATGTGATTCCCGGCTTGTTGCGGACGAAGACCTTGGCTAAAGGCGCCGGTAATCGCGTCGGCATCAGCAAAACCATGGACCCGCAAGGCCTGGCGGTGACCCCGGAATACGTCGTGATCTCGGCATACAGTCGCGACAAAAAATATCGCTCTGTCATGTATTTTCTCGACAAGCATACGGGACGCTTGGTGAAGCAGCTCGTGCTCCCAGGGAATTCTCATGCCGGCGGGTTGGCTTATGACACCGTCAGCAAGCGGCTTTGGGTCACGACCGAAACCGCCAGCAAGGTCGCGTCGCTGTCGGCCTACGACGCCAGCACCTGGCGCTCGGCCAACTTTGCGCAGCAGCATCGCGCCACCAAATTCGACCATGTGGTGCGCATGCCCAGCGTCAAACGCGCGTCGTTCATCACCTATCACAACAACGCGCTGTACCTCGGGTTCTTCGACCGCAACGCGCAAGGCAACTTCTTGGCCTTGCCGATGACTAAACACGGCCTGCCGACCACGACCGGCGGGCATAACGTTGTGTTGCGCGGTGACAACCATCCCGGCAATTACAGCACGACCAAGCGGCTGCAAGGCGCGACGTTTTACCATGGCGAGTTGCTTTTCTCGCAATCTTACGGTCCCAATCCGGCGAGCCTGCTGGCGTTTGACAACGATGGCCAGCGGACTTGGCTGGATTTTGACGGCGACGACACGATCAAAACCGTCAAGATGCCGCCGTACATGGAACAAATCGTCGCCGATGGGGAAGACCTGTACGTCTTGTTTGAATCAGGTTCCGCCAAGTACCGCAAGGCTGATCTCGAATTCCACGCCGACCGGGTCGTCAAACTCGATTTAGGCAGCCTCATGCATTAACACGCAAAAAGCGGCGGTGCATCGCAACTGGACAATCTAGTTGCGATGCACCGCCGCTTTTGACGGGTTCAGGTGAGCTGCTGACCGATACAGAAATGCGTGTCAAATTGTTAACACGGCAGTCGCCTAGACCCCTTTGGCCATGGCCCCACCTCCTCCAAGAAGTACGTTAAAACGCGCTGCCGATCAGCTGGAAAACTGAATTCATGCCCAAGCTGTAGGCCAAGATCGTCCAAGGCTTGCACAGCACGATGATCGCGATGAATTTTTTCAGCGGCATCTTCGTCAGCCCCGCTAGCATGCACAACAGGTCATCTGGTGCGACCGGCAATAAGATGGCGATGGTGAACAGCCGGTCGAAGGTCTTGCCACCGTCGAGATAGCGCTGATATTTGGCCTGTTGTTTCTCGGAGATCAGTCCGTCGATGAAGCGGCGACCGAAGCGCCGTACCAACAAAAACGCCGCCACGGAGCCGACGCTGATGCCGATGTAATTATAGATGAAGCCTTGCAGCGGCCCGAAGATCGCCACGGCCGCCACCGTCGATAACCCGCCGGGCACGATCGGGAAAACGACCTGGATGATCTGCAGCCCGATGAAGGCCAACGGCGCCCAGACGCCGGCGGCTTGGATGAGCGCTTGAAGCTGCTGAAACGACGTCACGCTGCCGCTGCGATACCAGCCGATGGCCAGGATCACGATCGCCAGTAGTGCGACTAGCTGCATGATGCGCAAGGTTCTTCGGGACATGACCATACAAGGGCCTCCTAGGCGTGAGGGCTACGAGAAGATGTGTTTGCTAAAAACATAATTCAACCCGATCACGATCACCTGATCGATGATCTTGACGATGACCGGCGAGCCGTTCAATAGCGTCAACCCGACAAATAAGATCGCGGTATCGGCTAGCAGTGACGCCCCGCGTAGGGCGAAAAAGCTGACGGCTTCTTTGGTGACGGTGGCAGGGGTGGTGTCGGCCGAGGCGAAGACCACTTTTTTGTTGGCAACAAAGGCGAACAGCACGCTGAGAAACCAGGCGACGACATTGGCCCAAAACCACGCGACGTTCAGATGGGTCAACCCGAAAAACAAGACAATGTTGATGCCGGTGGTCAACCCACCGACGATGAGATAGCGCAACGCCATCCCGTATTTGGCGTATAGCGCCGTTGCGTTTTTATCCATGTGACCTCCTTGACCCGTAATCGAAGAACTTGTAGATGAAAGCTGACGTCGGTTTGGCCTGACCGTTGATGATCAGCGGCGAGGCACTCAACCGGTAGTGCCTGGTCGCCACAATATCGACGGCTTGGTGGGTGGCGGTGTTGTTGACGACCACGATCCGATAGCGGCCGGCGGGCAGGTCGCGGCGCAGGCGATACACCTGTCCGGTTGCTTGCAGGCGGTAGGTGTGATCAGTCGCGCGGTTCACCAAGGTGACGCGGACTTGCGACTGCGTGTGGATCTGCACGGAAAAATAATTGGTAGAACCGTTCAAGGTGACGTCTTGAGAAAGCACCGTGTTTGGTGAGATCTGTGCCGGCTTGGCGCGGTATTGCGTAGACAGTTGGCTGCGCTGGGCGGCCACGACGTTGTTTTGCAGATGGTTGTTGGCAACCGCAAGACTCGACCCGATCAACGCCACGCCGCTTAACGCGACGAACGCCGCAGGCAGCCAAGGCGTTTTGACCGCTAGTTTGGTGCGCACAGGCGCTGGCAGCGCGGCCAAGGCCAGCCACAAGAGCGGCAAGATGATCTGGCCGTAGCGGGTCTCTGCTTCCCACAACAAGGTGTGAAAGGCCAGATAACCCAACGCGGTGACGATGGCGAGCATGGCGGCGACGGTTTGTGGTTGCGTCCAGTCCGGCCGCCAGGCGATCAGCCGCAGAATCAAAATCACCCACAATCCCCAGGTGGCGGCGGTGTAGCTGATCATCGTCAGCGCCCGCAGGCTGGAAGCGTGTTGCTGATACCAGCCGGGGGCTTGACGGAAGCCGCCGTTATACCAGTCTTGAATGCTGTTGACGTGCATCAACACGCGCAGCTTGGCCAGCCACAACCGTACCAGTCCGAAGACGCCCAGGTGCTTGAGGCGCTTGGGGATCAGCTTGGTGTCGCTTTGTTGGCGCGCGGCTTGATTCGGGAGCTTGATGGCTTGATGGACATCAGCCGGCGAATATTTGCCCGCGGTGTTGGCGTTGAGTCCCATCAACACCCAGTTGCTTGTGGGAAAGGCAAACGCGGTATTGGGCGTGTAGTGACTCAGGCTGTCGATCGCGTGCGTCGCTGGCACACTCAGCCCGAAGCCGGCGATTACCAGGACGATCGGCACCGCCAGCTTCAGCGAGCGTAACAGATGCTTGTGCCACAATAGCACCGCGATGATCGCAACTGCCGGCAACAAGACGATCAAGTTGGCCTTGATCAAGGCGCCAAGCACAACGGCGACGACAAGGCCAACGCCTTCGCAAATGCGTTGGCGCCGGTTGTGGTGCGGCCAGCGCCAAAACACGCGAAAGATCAGTAGCAACAGAAGCATCGACGGCAGATCAGAATAGAAAACCTGCAAGTAATACGTGTAGGCAAACGGGGTCAAGGCGAAGAAGGCGAACGCGCCGAGTAAAAGGGCTTTGCGGTGCGCCAGCTGCCAGATCGTGACCAGCATCAGCCCGATGAAGCTATCGAGAATCAGGATGCTCAACGCATGAATCGCCAGGTTGGTCGACAAGCCGACCACGTGGCCCAGACGCAGCCACAAGGACAACAGGTAAGTCAGCGGCACGTTATTGGCGTAGCGCCAAAAATACGTGGTGTGCCAGGCAAAATTGCCGGCCGCCATCTGATCGGCTTGCGCCAAGACGCGGTACGGGTCGTGATAAACCGAAACCGGCATCGTGGCCAGCAGGACGATCTGCGCGATCAGCATGGCCACCAAGCCGGCAATGATGCCGATTTGCAACTTGCGCATCGGCCACCGCTCGACTTGCGGCGCCAGTAAATAGATACTGAACAAGGCCAACACGGTGACGATCACCACCGCTGCACCAGTAAAGTGGGTCAGGTTGCCCAGCATCCCGATGACCAGGCACAAGGCCAGCATCAGCGGTAAAAAGGCCGGGAGCATTTTGCGTGTCATTCAGGCACCGCCTTAATCTAAAATCGTCTCGATGGTGTAGCGCGGGCGTTGTTTAACTTCGGTCGTCAACTTCCCGATATATTCACCGATCACCCCGAGGCTGATCATCTGCACGCCACCGATAAACCATAATGATACCATCAATGAAGACCAGCCGTGGACGGTCAGCCCCAAGAACTTCATGATCACCGCGTAGGCGACCATTCCGATCGCCAGCAGGCAGGCCACCGTGCCCAGCAACAAGATCAGACGAACCGGCGCGATGGTCAGGCTGGTGATGCCATCCCAAGCGAAGGCGAGCATTTTTTTCAGTGGATACTTGGACTCGCCGGCCATGCGCGGCGTGCGCTTGTAATAAACCGCATCGGTTTTGTAGCCGAGCTTTGGGATCAAGCCGCGGATGAAGATGTTGCGCTCGGGGTAGGTCAACAGGGTGTCAACGGCGCGCTTGGACATCAAGCGAAAATCGGCGTGGTTAGGCACCAGCTGGACGCCGAGCATATCCAAGAGTTTGTAGTAGCTTTGGGCGGTGGTGCGCTTGAACCAGCTGTCGGTGTCGCGGTTGTTGCGGACGCCGTACACGATGTCTGCACCGTCTGCGTATTTAGCGACCATCTCTTCGATCTTGGTCGGGTCGTCTTGCAGATCCGCGTCGATCGTGACGATCATGTCTGCGGTTTTGACCGCTTCTTTCATGCCGGCGATCAGCGCGAATTGATGCCCGAAGTTTCGAGAAAAACGGATCCCGCGTACGCGCGAATTGGCTTGATGCAGTTTTTCGATGATCGACCAGGTGTGGTCTCTGGAGCCGTCGTCGACGATCAAGATGTCGGCGCGCTGGCTCAACACATTGCGCTGCGCGATCTGATCTTCGATCGCCAGCAATTTTTGAATCGAAGAAGTCAGCACTTCTTCTTCATTAAATGCAGGAACGACAATCGTTAATTTTTGTGTAGCCATAATGTTTGCATCCTTTCTGGAAAAATCCGGCGCATGAAGGTTTGCATCGCGTCAGCATAAGGCGTGACGACCAGCCAATAGCCACTGGCCAAAAGCAGGCTGCCAAAGACGTCGGTGGCAAAATGGTCGCGCAGATAAACGCGGGAGATAGCGACCAACGCGACCCAGACGATCCCGATCAACACGGCGACCAGCTGGCCTTCTTGGCTTTGGATCAGCGGTAGAAGCAGCATCAACACCGTGCAAACCAAGATCGCAGTGCAAAAGGTGTGGCCGCTGGGAAAGCTAAAGCCGCTGTCGGCCACCAGCTGATGGCCCGGGCGCAGTCTTGCGACCAGCTGCTTGCAAAGCTCTGCGATCGCAGACCCGCCAAGCTGGAGGCCGCCGACCCACACGGCCAGGCTCAAGTCGCGCTTGACCCATAGCCACAGGCACAACAAGCAGGTGAGGCCGATCACAGTGGCGGGGCTGCCGAGCGTGCCGACGAGTTTGAACGCCGTCGTGTTCAGGGGGGTGATGGCCTTGGTGGCCAGGCTGGCGAACGCGGCATCGATGCCGCGTACCCATGCGGCCTGGGTGTGGACGCCAAGCGCCAACTCGGCGAACAAGGCGAGGAGAAGCGCCCCCAGCATAGTTTGGGTCTTAGTCTTCATCCAAGGCACCTCCACGGTTCTTCATGGCCATGATGGCGGCCGGAATCAGGGAAATCAGAATGATGGCGATCATGATCAGCTCGAAATGGGTCTTGACGATCGCGATGTTCCCGAAGAAATAACCGGCGCCAAGCGCGACCAGCACCCAGGTGAGGCCGCCGAGGATGTTGAACGGCACAAAATCGCGGTAGCGCATTTTGCTGACGCCGGCGGTGAACGGGACAAAGGTGCGGATGATCGGCATGAAGCGCCCTAAGAAAATCGCGGGCTTGCCGTATTTGTCAAAGAAGCGCTGCGAGCGGGCCAGGTAGGCCGGCTTGATCAGCCGGCTGAGCTTTTTGCTGCGCGTCAGATACGCGCCAAAATGCTTGCCGATCTCGAAGTTGACCGAATCCCCGAGCACGGCGGCTGCGCCCATCAAAACAAGCAACAGCCAGATGTTCAGGCCGTGATTGTTGAGGGCGGCCAGCGACCCGCACAGAAACAACAGCGAGTCGCCGGGAAGAAACGGCAAGACCACGATGCCGGTTTCCACGAAGATCAAAGCGAACAGGCCGATGTAGATCAAGCCGCCAAATTGGCCGATCAACTGCGGTAAGAGTTGACTGAGATTGGGAACTAAGGTGGTGAGCAAAAGCACGGACATGGCGATTCTCCTTTGGGTTGATGATGACTCAAGAATAGTCGCTTGCAAGCCTGCCGCCCACTCATGAAAACTAAGCCAAAACTCAAAATTTTTCAGACGGTGAAACCAAAACCGCGCCAGGTCGGGATCCTTTTCTGAAAAAAATTTAGATTTCGAGTTTTTCTTCAGAAACCGCAAGCACGATTTTTTTTAGTGACGACGGATTTACAATTCAAGTGCAACAAATTAGTCAAATAGAAAAGACTCATAGCCTGAGTCCTTGTAAAATGGAATCACCACAAGACCAACTACAAGGAGAACTCGACTATGAGTCCGTACACCCAT
>NZ_BAAIHN010000051.1:0-10584 GCF_054784775.1 Lacticaseibacillus boliensis | reverse complement strand
TCAGAGCGACCAGGAAATTGAGACTTACATTGAACAACTGAATAATCGACCACGCAAGGTCTTAGGCTGGAAGACGCCATCAGAAGTCTTCATGGGTAAAAAGTTGCACTTGAGTTGACAATTCGTCTCATTAAAAAAAGTGTGCTCGCCAATCGACGAACACACTTTTTTTACCAAAGATGCAACATCGGCCCGAGCATGTACAGCCCGAAGACCATCACCCCCACCCAATAGGCTGACGTTGATCAACAGATTGGGAAATATTGGGCCAATCGTGTATTGTCGTGTGCAGTAGCCTGCATCAACTATCGACAATCGGCCAATATCGATCACCCCTCGTGTGCTACAATAAAATTCATATTTTCCTAACTCGGAGGAGCCTTATGCATAAACGAAACTCAGTCGGCCTCATTTTAGGCAGCTTGGCCGCGCTAGGCTGTGAGGCGTTGTATGGGTTGAGCTACATTTTCACCAAACAAGCCACCGACGTCGCCAGCCCCTTAGCGCTACTCGGCTGGCGCTTCCTAGTCGCCTTTGTCGTGATGTCCGCCTTGATCTTGGTCGGCGTCATCCATGTCTCGTTCAAAGGCAAAAGGTTGCGCCCATTACTCTTAGTGGCCTTGTTTGATCCGGTGCTGTACTTCATTGGCGAAACCTTCGGCATCAGCCACACCACCGCATCGGAAAGCGGCGTGTTCTTAGCCTGCATCCCCGTCGCTGCCTTGTTGGCTTCGGCTTGGATCTTGCACAAATACCCGACACGTCTGCAGGTGATCGGGGTCTTGATTACTTTAATTGGTGTAATTGCGACAGTGGTAGCTGCCGGGGCCAGTGCCAGTTTGTCACTGATCGGTTACTTATTCTTGCTGCTGGCCGTGGCGACTTACGCGCTGTACAGCGTCTATGTGGACAAAGCTTCAGCTTACACCGGCATCGAGATTACATATATCATGTTAGCCGCTGGGGCGGTCGTTTTCGTGATCATGGCGCTGATCGAAGCGCTCGTGCACGGCAACACTCGGGCGCTGTTCAGCCTGCCGGTGACGCATCTGAGTTTCACCGTTGCTGTCTTGTATCAAGGGATCGGCAGCTCAGTCTTTGCCTTGTTCTTATCGAATTATGCGATCGCGCACATCGGTGTCAACAAAACCGCTTCGTTCATCGGCGTCTCAACTGTCGTCTCGATCATTGCCGGCGTGTTGATATTAGGCGAGACCTTCAGTAGCGCGCAACTGATCGGCGCGGCAATCATTATCTGCGGGGTCTACACCGCCAACAATACGTTCCATCGCAAACAGCACAAAATAATCTAAGATTAGTTTTTTTACCAAAGATGCAACATCGGCCCGAGCATGTACAGCCCGAAGACCATCACCAGCAGGCACATGGTCGTGGCGACGACGCGATACCAGCCGTGCATCCGGTATTTTGCCGGCAGCGCCTTGGCCTCAAGCAACAACAAAAAGCCCAGCACGATCGGCACTAACAGCGCGTTGATCACTTCGACGGTGACGGCCAGCGACACCAGCTGGATATTCGCCAAGACCAGAATCGCCCCGATGACGTGGGCGCCGATATAGATCAGATAAAACCCGGCACTCTTGCGATCGAACGGCTCGTTGAGGCTGTGCGGCCAGCCCAGCACTTCCGTCAACCCCCAAGTACCTGCCAAGGCGACGACCAACGCCGCAACCAAGGCCCCGCCTAACAAGCTGATGCCGATCAGCAGATCAGCCGGCATTCGGCCCAAGTATGGCGCCAGCGCCGCGGCCATCTGCCCGACGGTGGCAAATGCCCCGCTGCCGCCATGTTTGCCTACCGTCGCGGCATAGGTCACGATGAAAACGATCATGACCGCTTGCGTGACCAGCGTGCCGATCGCGGTGTCGCGGCGTTCGCGGGGGATGTCTGCCGGTGTCAGGTGCTTGTCGACCACTGCCCCTTGTTGATAAAACAGCATCCACGGCATGATGACAGCGCCCACGTTGGCGGCAACCAAGTAAACATAGCCGCGGTTGTGCCACGGTACCGTCGCCAACCCGTGAAGCAAGTCGCTGAGTTGCGGCTTGGCCATCACCATGGCGATCACGAACGCAAACTCGGCAATGCCAACCATCACACCGACCTTTTCGACGCGCTGGTATTTGCCTAAAAAAGCGATCGCGATTAAAAAAATCGTCGCAATGGGAATCGTGACCCACTTCGAAACCCCAAACAGTTCCCCGACCCCGGCGATCCCGATGAACTCGGTCAACAACGCACCCACCGCAGAAATTCCCAACGTCACGGCGGCCAACCACGCCCAACCGCGGCCAAAATATTGCCGGATCAGCGTCCCATGGCCTTCATGGGTGACGATCCCCAACCGGACCGTCATTTCCTGAGCCATGAACAGCACCGGGATCAACACCAGCTGTGGCAGTACCATCGCATAACCCCACTGCGCGCCGGATTGGGCCGCCGTGATCAAACAGCCGGCGTCTGTGTCTGCCAGCATGACCAACAGGCCGGGACCAACGACTGCCAGCAGGCGCCGCAAAAATGGTTGATGATTTTCTATCATGCGTTTTGATGTGATCAGTGCCCACACTCCTCACCTAATGCCAAGGATCAATCTGCCAAAGCCTTGGCCGCAGCGGCTTGTGCGTGAATCAAGGTGGTGTCAAAAACCGGCAGCGTCACGTCCGTGGCCTTGACCAACAGATCTAACTCCGTGCAACCCAAGATAACGCCTTGTGCCCCTGCCGCCTGCATGTCGGCGATCAAATCAAGCAACGTGGCCTTAGAAGCCGGGACAATCTGGCCGGCACACAATTCGGCATAGATGATGTGGTTGACTGTGTCGATTTCTGCCGCGTGTGGCGTCAAGACGTCAATGCCGGCGGCTTTGATCCGGTCTTTATAAAACGCCTGCGTCAGCGTGTACTTCGTGCCCAGCAACCCGACTTTGGTGATGCCTGCTTTTTGCAAGGCCGCGATCGTGGCGTCGGCGATATGTAGCACCGGCAGGGCAACGGCCGCTTGCAGTTGCGGGGCGACCTTGTGCATGGTGTTGGCCCCAATGATCAAAAAATCTGCGCCGGCTTTTTGCAAAGCCTTCGCCTGGGCGTTCAACCACGCCGACGCCGCATCCCAGTCGCCGCGTTCTTGCATGGCCGCCAGTTCTGCGAAATCGCCGCTGGTGATGACCATTTTGGCGGAATGGACGCCGCCGAGTCGCGCCTGCACATACTGGTTGATGGCTTGATAATACGTCACGGTGCTTTCCCAGCTCATGCCGCCTAATAATCCGATTGTTTTCATGTTTATGCCTTCTTACTTTGGTTATTGCGCAACGACCTGACGCGTTGCCGCTTGGTGCTGAACGCGCCAGCTGACGACCAGTGCGAGTAGCATCATAATCAACGATAACACCATGATGTTATGTAAGCCGGCGTGCAAAATGTTGCGCATCTGGGGGATCAGGTGTTGTGGCAGTGACCCGACACTCGCCGCGTCGCTGAGTTTGTTCATCATTTTCATCGTGATCGTGCCACCGCTTGCGGCGACGCCACGGTTGAGGGCGTGGTTCATGATGACCCCGAAGATCGACGTCGTGAACGTCTGGCTCAAGATCCGGATCAAGAAACTGAAACTCGTCGCCACCGACACGTCGATGGGTTCGACTTCTTGTTGCACCTTGATCTGCAGTTCGTTGAAACAAGCCCCGTTGCCGAGTCCTTCAAACGCGCCGGCGACCAGCAGTAACCAATAAGGCGCGTGCACGCCCATGAAGACCAGCGGGACAAACGTCATGGTCAATACCACGATCGACAACGTGATGACCTGATGGGGATTCAGCTTCCGCCGCAACTCCGGCACCGATTCCGACCCTGCGAAGTTCATGAAGGAGCTGGGGATCTGCGTCGCGCCCCCGATCAAGGCCGATGTGCCAAGCAATCCTTGCGCCCACATGGGACTGTAGATCAAAAAGCCCATGAACGCCCCCCACACGAGGGTGAACAAGACCAGATCAGCGACCAAGGCTTTGTTGGTAAACAACCGCCCGGGAATGATCGGATCGCTGGCGTGTTGTTCGACGACCAGCAACAACCCCAACAAGATGACGGCGACAACGATCAACCCGACGACCAGCGCCGTGCTGCCTGTCCCAATCATCTCGATGCCAGACAGCAACGCCACCAGCCCGACGGTGAGGAGGCTCGCCCCCAGATAATCGATCTTATCGCGGGTCGCCTTGGGCACGTCGTTGGTGTAATAGATCTGCACCAAGATCGCAGACAGCAAGCCGATCGGGACATTCAGATAAAATACCCAGTGCCAAGAAAAGACATCGACGATCGCGCCGCCGACCAGCGGCCCGATGATCGTCGCAAAACTATAACTGCCCGACACCAGCGCCAGGGTTTTCATACGCTTGCGCGGATCCTTGTAAAGCTGGGCATAGATGATATAAGGCAGCGACACCATCCCGCCGTTGCCGATGCCGGCAATGGCTCGCGAAACGATCAGGAAAACAATGTTAGGCGCCAGCCCTTGCAACAGCGACCCGACCACAAAGAATACGGCGGCCAGCTGATAGGCTTTCTTGTTGCCGACGCGTTCACCTAGTTTGCTCCAGATGACGGTCGACACCGCGGTGCCTAATAAGAACACCGCGACGATCCAGGCCATGAGTTGCAGGCCGTGAAGATCAGAGATAATGGCAGGTAACGCCGTGTTAACGATGGTGCCATCCAGGCCACTCATGGCGTTAGACAGCAAGAGGGCGTATGTGACGATGAGGATGTTGCGTTTTGACACGAGGCAAGCTTCTTTCTAAAACGTGATATTTCTATGATACCCCTTTTGGAATCACCAAGTCTGCCTAATCGGGAATTATTGGGTCACAAAACCATTCGGCTGGCTGGATGAGGCCGGTATGGGCTATTTTCTGAACGCAGTCATCACTATAATAGAAGTAACCGCTTCAACTGAAAGAAGGCTCGACCATGGCAACCATCCAAGATTCGATTTTTCACAACCGTCACCCTGACGACGCCAAACTCGCCGCGTACGGCTTCACCCACGAAAACGACCGGTGGCAGCTCAAGCGCCAGCTCATCCCCGGCTTCACCTTGATCATCACGATCACCGGCCAGCAAGTCACCACGACGGTCATCGACGACGAATCAGGCGACCCTTACGTACTACACCTCGATCCTGCCAATTCTGGGCTGTTTGTCGGCCAGATCCGCGACGCTTACATCGCCGCGCTTGAAGCAATCGCCGCGGAATGCTTCGCGCCCACGACTTTTGCCGCCGGACAGATGCAAGCGCTGATCGCTTCGATCGCTGAGAGATACCACGAACAACCGGAGTTCTTGTGGCCAAAGTTTCCCAACAACGCAATCATCCGGCGCGCAGACAACCGCAAGTGGTACGCGCTGTTGGTGAAGCTCACCCCAGACAAGCTGGGACTTGCCGGCACCGAGCCGATCGATGTCTTGGTGGCCCGCGCAGATCCTGAAACCATCACCGCCAAGCTCGCAGATGGCACGGCCTTGCCGGCATACCACATGAACAAGAAGCACTGGTTGTCGTATCGCCTAGATACCGGCATCCCGATTGCCGACTTGATGACGACACTCGCTGGCAGCCGTGAATTGGCGAAGTAGGCCGGCATAAACCACTCAGCCTCGCCTCCACGATCAACCCGTGGAGGCTTTATTACTGCGTTTATCATGCTTATTGAGCATATCACATACAGGCATTAAGTATTAGACGCATACCAAAACGGCAGGTAAACTGATCCTCGTATTCAACACGCAAGCATTCTCGAAAGGACGATCCTTAAATGACAACTAACGAACAAGCCGTGAAAAACGATATCTTTGGCATGGGTGCCAAAAACGATGCCTACGCCAAATTCTTCGTCGGCCAAAGCTACCTCAACAATCTGATCAGCGATCCTGACATCAATGTCGGCGTCGGCAATGTGACCTTCGAACCGGGTTGCCGCAACAATTGGCACATCCACCACGACGGCTTCCAGTTGTTGTTGGTCACAGCAGGTGAAGGCTGGTACCAAGAAGTCGGCCAGCCGGCACGCAAACTGCACCCCGGCGACGTGGTCGTCACCCATGACGGCGTGAAACACTGGCACGGCGCAACCAAAGACAGCTGGTTTGCCCATATCGCCATCACCGCAGGCATACCGGAATGGCTGGAACCCGTTTCTGACACTCACTACAACGCGTTGGAGGGCTAGGCACATGGTCAAAAAACAAACTGCCGGCCGCGACAACTTGGGGGAATTTGCGCCACAATTTGCTGCCTTGAACGATGATGTCCTTTTCGGTCAGGTCTGGGCCAAAGAAAACGAATTATCCGCCCGTGATCGCAGCCTGATCACCTGTGCGGCGTTAATGAGCCAAGGCCTTTTCCCGCAACTGAAAGCGCACATGCAAATCGCCAAGACTAACGGCGTGACCAAGGCAGAAATGGTCGCCTTGATCACCCACCTCAGTTTTTACGCCGGGTGGCCCAAGGCATGGTCTGCGTTCGACTTAGCCAAAGCGATCTACGAAGAGGACGACGCCTGATGACCAACGTCTTGATCATCGGTGCCAACGGCCGCGTTGCCAGACTGGTTCGGCAACGCCTGCTGGCAGAAACCAATGCCCAGCTCACCTTGTACCTGCGCCAAGCCAAGCGCCTCGGGCGAATCGACCCGACGCGCGAAGCCGTGGTTGAAGCCGATGCCAACGACTATCAGGCGCTGTATCAGGCCATGGCCTGCCAAGACATTGTGTACGTCAACCTCAGCGGCAAGCTGGTCCCCATGATTCAAAACATTGTCACCGCCATGACCGCAGCCAAGGTTCACCGGCTGATCGATGTGACCGGGCTTGGGCTATATCATGAAGTGCCTGGCGAATTCGGGCGCTGGGTCGAAGCGTCGGTCGGCAGCGCGGTGATGGCTGACACTCGCCAAGCCGCCGAGATCATCGAAGCCAGCGACTTGAACGACACCTTGATCCGGACGGCGTACATGACCGACGCAGACGAGATCGACTATGAACTCACGGCCAAAGGTACGCCGTTCAAAGGCACGATCGTCTCGCGCAAAAGCATCGCCGATTTGGTCGTCAAGCTGATTGTCAATCCCAGCCTGTACAGCTATAGTAGTTTAGGAATCGATAAACTCGGAACAGACGGCGATCGGCCTGACTAACTAAGCGGAGGCACATAGATGGAATTGCGACTACTTGAATATTTTCTGGCGATCGACGCGGCGGGTTCGATCTCACAGGCCGCAGAACGCCTGCATATCACCCAACCCACGCTGTCACGCCAGCTCAAAGGCTTGGAAGTTGAACTGGGCGCACCGCTATTCACGCGCAACAACCACGGCCTCACGCTGACGCAAGCCGGACTGTACCTCAAGACCCGCGCCCAAGAAATCTTGACGCTGACGGCGCAAACCGAGCAGACCTTCATCGATCAGCGCAAAGAACTTTTTAGCGGCAACCTCAACATCGGCGCCGTGGAGGCCGACAGCAGCCACATGCTCGCCAAAGAACTGGCCGCGTTCACCAGCGAATTTCCCGCCGTCACCTTCGACCTGTTCACCGGAACCAGCAACGACTTGTTCGACCGGCTGGACAAAGGCCTGATCGATCTGGGGCTTTTGCTCGAACCCGTCGACGCGGAGAAGTATGACCACCTCACGCTGGCACACACCGAGCGCTGGGGCCTGGTCGTCAGTGTCACCTCTCCGCTTGCCACTCACCCCGTCATCGAACCCGCCGATCTGCCAGGAATCCCGCTGATCATCTCCAGCCGCCAAGCCGTTCAGCAGCTGTTGACCGACTGGGCGCAAGTCGATCTGGCTGATCTGCAGATCGTCGGCCACTTCAACCTGATCTTCAACGTGATCCCGTTGATCCAAGCCCAGGCCGGCGCCGCCTTAACGATCGAAGGCGTCATCGATCCGCAAAACCACGCCGGTGTGCGCTTCATCCCCTTTTCCCCGCGGGTGCAGACCCACACGGTCTTGGCATGGCGCAAACACCGCCTGCAAACGCCGATCACAACGGCGTTTATCGAGCGCTTTGCAGCGTTTAAAAAGTAAAACCCGTCTTGTCAGCCTCGACAAGACGGGTTTTTAACTGATCGCCATCATCGCATCCAAGAAGGCGTATGCGGCCGGTGACAATTGCGCATTGTTGGGCCAGATCAAGCTTGCGTGGCCAACCAACTGCGGTGTAAGCTGCACAAACCGTAAGTCTGTCTGCGCGGTGTTGATGATGCCATCAAGACAAAGCGCAATCCCGACGCCGGCACTGACCATGAGCGCCGCATTATAGAGCAGGTTGTAGGTTGCTACGACCTGAAGCTGATTATCACTGGCCCCTAGCCAATCGTTCAACAGATCGACACTGCCGCGCTGTTGGGTCATGATCACGCGCTGATTTTGCAGATCACTGACTGTCGCTGCTTTCAGTTGCGCCAGCGGCGAATCTTTTCTGACCAAGAGGCCCCAGTTGGTGGTCCCCGGAAGATTGACGAAATGATAATCAGCTTTATCCGTCGGCTCCATGACCACGCCAAAATCGAAGAAACCAGCATGCATCCGCGTGTGGACATCGCTGGCATCAGTGCTGTAAAGATTGACGACCACCTTAGGCGCAGTGGCTTGCAATTGTTTGATCGCCGCTGACACGCAAGCCATCATCGGCGCCTCTGCACAACCGATCATGACACTACCGCTGACGTCATGGGTACGCTGTACGTTAGCAACTGTCTTATCGGCCAACGCAATGATCTGGCGTGCCTGATTGGCAAAATATGCGCCCGCAGTTGTCAGCGCGATCTCTCGACTGCCGCGGTCAAACAAACTCACCCCTAGCTCGTCTTCGAGCTCGCTGATCTGCCGAGAGATCGTTGGTTGCGACACATGCAGCTGTGTCGCCGCGCGCGAAATATTGTGTTCTGCAACAACGGTTAGAAAATAGCGTAAAACGCGTAATTCCATCGTTCTCCCCTCCATGCATTTTAGCTATAGTTTAGCATTCAACATAGGTATTAGACAGACGTTACTTTGCTCGCTAAGATAATCGTTGTCATCAACAAGGAGGCCTAGCCATGAACATCCCACTACCACAATTGATCAACGCCGGTGCAGTCAGCTGGACCGGTACGATACCCCAACAAGTCGATGCCATCGTCGCCGAAACAAGCAACCAGCTGATTGCCTTGAACCAGGCAACAACAGATGCAACCCGTCGGCAACTGATTGCGCAATTAATGGGGACTCCGCTGGCGTCAAGTTCAGTGATCAATCCCCCTTTCCAAACCGACTTTGGAAAGCACACGTTCATTGGCTCGCACGTCTTTATCAACCGCGACTGCTTCTTCGTTGATCTCGGTGGGATCTACATCGAAGACCACGCCTTGCTCGGGCCGCGAACGACACTCATTTCCGTCAACCACAACGAAGATCCCGCCCACCGCCGCGACCTAGTCCTGCAGTCTGTGCGCATTAAAAAAGGCGCCTGGCTGGGCGCCAATGTGACGATCAATCCCGGCGTGACGATCGGTGAAAATGCCATCGTTGGGTCCGGTGCCGTCGTGACCAAAGACGTCGCCGCTAACACCGTGGTTGCTGGCGTTCCGGCAAAGTTCTTACGAACCATTCAGTCAAAATAGGAGAAACTCTATGATCAAAAATAAAGTTGTTGTCATCACCGGCGCTTCCAGCGGTATTGGCGCTGAAACTGCCAAGCTACTCGCCAGCCACGGTGCCAAAGTTGTCCTGGGTGCACGCCGCGAAGAAAAGCTCAAAGCCTTAACCGACGCCATCACCAACGCCGGCGGTCTTGCCGCGTATCGCGTCACCGATGTCACCAAACCCGAAGATAACGAAGCCCTTGTGCAGTTTGCCAAAGAGACGTTTGGCGGCATCGACGTGATATTTTTAAACGCTGGCCTGATGCCGAATTCACCACTCTCCGCTTTGAAAGTCGAGGAATGGCATCGCATTGTGGACGTCAACCTGAAGGGGGTGCTCAACGGTATCGCCGCCGCCCTGCCAACCTTCAAGGTCCAAAAGTCCGGCCACTTTATTGCCACCAGCTCTGTCGCCGGCCTCAAAGCCTATCCTGGCGGTGCTGTTTACGGCGCGACCAAGTGGGCTGTCCGCGACCTGATGGAAGTCTTACGGATGGAAGCCGCTCAAGAAGGCAGCCACATCCGCACCGCGACCATCTACCCCGCCGCGATCAAGACTGAACTGTTAAATACCATTACAGACAAGCAGTCTGCCGCAGACATGCAGAAAACTTACGACAGCTATGAGATCACCGCTGATCGTATCGCCAAGGTCGTTGAATTCGCCATCGACATGCCAGAAGACACTAACGTCAACGAATTTACCGTTGGCCCGACCGACCAGCCGTGGTAGATAACAATTCACCTGGATTATTCATAGAATTTCAAAAAAGCAGCGCAATCCCATGATTCACACGGGACTGCGCTGCTTTGGTGTTTCACCCATTGGGTGCGCCTATATGCTAAGGTTGAGTCGACGAAAACCATCAC
>NZ_BAAIHN010000050.1:0-10987 GCF_054784775.1 Lacticaseibacillus boliensis | reverse complement strand
CGGAATCCGCTCAGGTCCGACGCCGGGCGGCTAAAGCGTCGACGCCGACTAACTCACCAACTTCATAGATAACAGGCTTTCATACGCCGGATCGGGCCAGGTGGCTAACTTGTTCTTGCAATTTGCGAAAGTTTAATTCTATCGAAGCTTGAATATCTTTCTTAGGTTGTATAGCTTGCATTCATTATGTATAAAAAACGGCACGCCGAATTTTGCAGGTTTGATGTGAACCCATGAGGTTGGACAATTAAATAACTTGGTTATGCAGCCTCTTGAAGGGCAAGTTGTCGATACGCAATCGGTGACTTGCCCTTTAATCTGCTCTTGATACGACGATTGTTGTAGAACTCGATCCATTTTCGCATTGCTGACTCTAACGACTCTTTAGTGTCATAGTGCTCATCCATCATCTCTGCTTTCATGATACTGAAGAAGGATTCCATTTCAGCGTTATCGAGACAAGTTGCTTTACGCGACATGCTCTGAAAAACATGATGTTCTTTAAGTGTCTTACGCCAGTGACGATGTTGATATTGGAAGCCTTGGTCAGTATGTGTCAAGGGCGGTTTTGAAATGTAGTTTTCCTACATTTTATGACTGACATCGACAAGTATGTACTGTCGTTCGATATGGAAGTGCAGGAATTTGATCTAACGCCTCTTTCAGTGGCTTTAACGCAAACTCAACTGTTGGATAATCACTGATGTTATAGGCAAGAACCTCACCCGAAAACAGATCAAGGACCGGTTCTAGATAGATTCGCTCGGTTTGAGTCATCATGCCATACCGGAACTCACTGACATCAGCTACTAACTTTTGATACGGTCGATCAGTGACGAAGCGACTATGAATCAAGTTCTTTGCGATCCTACCGACCGTGCCTTTGTATGAGTTGTACTTGCGGTGACCACGATTGTTGTATTCTGCCAACCACCCATGCTCTTTCATAATTCGGAGTACACGTTTGTGATTGACTACAAATCCTTGTCCACGAATGGCATCAGTGATACGTCGATATCCATACTTCTTGGTGTACTTAGGATCAGTTAAACGAATTTCATCAATAGCTTGAATAACCGGGGTATCCAACTCTTTCTCAATTTTAGGCTTAACCGCATAGTAATAGCTACTGTGCGACATACCCACTACTTTGAGTACAAAGCTCAAGGACTTGTCGAATGTCTGCCTTAGCTCGCCAATCACTTCTGCTCTTTCGCTTGCCGTGATTTCCGCCGGGCTAAGGCATCGAGTTTTTTTAAGTATTCGTTCTCGATTCTTAATTTGAGATTTTCATCTTTCAAAGTCTTTAATTCTTGTTCAGATTTACTCAGCTTTGGAGTGGGTTTCTTAGTTTTGCGCTTGGTCACAGGAATAGCCTTCTTTCTCTTGGAGACCAAGCCTTGAGCTCCATCGCGCTCGAACGCCTTAACCCATTGCCAAATAGTGCTAGGTGACGAAAGATCAAAGTGTAAGGCGGTTTCTGGGTAAGAGGCTTGGTGTTGTTTCATCCAGTGTAATACGCGGAGTTTGAACTCTCTAGTATATTCAGAATGAATAACACGGCTTTGAAGTCCAAGGACACCAAAGCGCTCGAAGCGATGAACCCAGAGAAGAACCGTTTCTGGCATTGCGATATGAAACTGTCTCGCAACAGTAGTCGAACCCATACCATTGAGATACGCGGTGACGGCATCAATACGAAGATCTAGGTCAAATTTGACCATAAGAAAACCCCCAGATTTGGATTGTTGTCCAAACCTGGGGGTTCACATCAGTTTGCCGTTTCTTCATGTTTTGTTTTTTATATTCCTGTGATAATAATCCAATTTTTGTTGTTCTTTGATATATTCAGTCTGTACTGTGACACCTGATTCATGTCGCTTTCAGTGTCGAGATACTTCACGGATAATGTGACAGTCAGACCGCTCTTGGTCCTCTTAAAGACTGGGTCTAACAGTTCCACGAACTTAAGGCTGCGTTCGATTGGTCGTGTACCGTCCTTGACGTAATACTTGAGTTCGTTGCGATCACTTTTCGGATACAAAGTGAAGAACGTCTTGAGGAACTTAGTTACGTCATCTGCGGTGGAGCTGTCTACCGAGTTGTCAGACTGTGTATCAGGTAGCTTGATTCGTGCCGTCGATGGTTCAGCGGCAATCGTTGGGTTCTTGGTGACCACCATATCGCCGTTGTCGTTTTGCATAACGTTGATGGTGTAGGTGCTAGTCACGGTTTTCTTGTCTTTGCCTTTAGTGAGGTCTTGCTTCACGGTAAATAGTACACGGAACGTATCTTTAGCTGTCTTGCTTACGTCCCAGACCTTGACTTCACTCACTGTGGCTGTGGTGGGAATGTCACTACGCACCGTATCTGCGTTCAGCGATTGCAGTTGCTCCACAAGATACGGCTGCAAGGCTTTCTGCCGCTGATCTAGTGATTCGTGGCTGGGTTGCCACGAATAGTAGAGCTTGGCAAAGTCGGTGGTGAAGGTCGCCAAGGCGTGCGTGTCAATCACCTTAGTCTTGATCACTTGAACTTCATGCACCGTGTGGGTGTCGATGGCGGTCATGTTCTTGTAGACACCGAAACTGGTGCTGCTGATTAACACTGCCCAGCAAAGCAGTGTGACCGGGCTGCGCAGACCATGGTGCTTAATTTTAGGCGGTTTTGGGGCGGCTGGCTTCTTCTTGAACCAGCCTTTCTTTTGGGCTTTATCTTTACTCAAGGTTCATTCACCTTGTCCTTTCTAATTTCGTAGCAGCGGTAAAAGTCATCGTAAATATCGAGAAAGCGCACGAATAGGCGTTGAAGCGAGATCCGCTTGTAGCCCTCATAGTCAGTTTCGATATACTGACCGAGTTCACGGTCGTTGTTGAAGTATTCTTCGGCCAAGTAGCGTTCGCGGTCGAGGATATACTTACGGTCTTCTGGTGCAAACACCTTGCCTTTGAGCCATCGATCAACGGCCACTTCATGCGCGACGGCAAGGCGATACTCACGCCGGTGCCCGTATTCCATTTCCGGCATTCGGTCAACGAAGCGGTCAAGGACGTGGCACAGGTCGTCGGTATTGGGCAAGCGTTGTTTAAAGAATTTGATGCGTTCCCACTCGCCTGACGCAAAGTCGAGTTCCTTGTTGCGTAGTGCGCGATTATCACCAAATTTTAGATCGACATGTGCCTTTTGCAGCGCGTCGTCGTAGGTGTTGGTGATGAGATCCATCCAGTCAAAGTAGCTGATACCGTTTTGATTCATTATCGTCACCTACTTCTTCACGCGCCCAGCGCCGATCAGGTGGGCTTGCCAATAGCTTGAGTTCAAGTCGGCATAGCCGAGCGGATCGCCGGCGTTGTACATCTTCATGCCGCCAACGTAGATCCCAACGTGGGTAACGTAGTCGGCAGTGTCATAGGTTGAGTGGAAGAACACTAAGTCGCCGGGCTTGGCGTCTTTGATGTTCAGGTGTGCCGTGGCGTCGTATTGTGCTTGTGCGGTGCGAGGAAGTTTGATCCCAGCTTTGCCGTAACACCAGCTAGTCAGCCCTGAGCAGTCGAAGCCCGTTGTTGGCGTTGAGCCGCCGAACACATAACGAGTGCCTTGATATTTGAGCGCTTCGTCCATGATTGCTTGTACCGTTTTGTCGTCGAACTTCGCGCCACCTGTGACGAGGTATTGCGAGATAACCGATAGGTAGTACATGTTTCCATAGGCATAGCGCCAACCGTCTTTGGCTACTGCGTTGGTGTAGGTGACTTTCTTACCACCAGACTTTTCTTTGGCAAAAGCCGTTGCCAGCTCAAGCGTGTACTTTTTGCCGTGCTTAGCAACGTAGTCGATAAAGCCGCCACCATAGTTGTAGCTTTGAATCGCAGTGTTAAGATCCATGCCCGCAGCTTTCATGCTTTTCAGCAGCGACGCGAAATACTTCACTCCTTGCTTGATTGATGCTTCGGTATCTAGCGTATTGACCGGTAGTCCCAGCGATTCACTAGCTTGCATCACGTCGCCGCCTTTGCCACCAGATTCAACCTGCATGATGGCGAGTATCACCATTACCTGGTCTGAAATGCCGAACTCTTTACAATACTTTTCGACCGTCAGCTTATGCTTGTAAACTTCAGCGGATAAGTTCATCGCGTCGGCTGTGATCGCAGAGGCAGGCTGATCTTCGTCATCATCAGAGGCAATGACCGCAAAGAACAGACCGCCAATCAACAGTATCGGGAGTGCGGCAAGAGCTAAACAGCGCCATAGTTTCATCGCTTCTTATGCCCCTTAGCCTTTTTGATCCGCTGTGGCTTTGGGGTGCGTGGCTTGGCCGGCTTTTCGGAAACGAGGGTCAGTGGCTTCTTGAGTCTATTCGTTGGTGGGGCTGGTTCTTGGTGCGGTTTTATGGTGGGGTCTGCTTGTGCTTTCGTGACTGGCCGCGGAGGCCGAGTTGAAGTTGGCTTCGTGGCAGAGCGCTTAGGTTGCCCACTGGTATCAGTTTGTTCGGGCTTTGGTTTGGTAGGTGTGGCAGTTGTCGGCTTACGAGTTGGCTCAACCGGTAGCTTGGTAGCCGTTGGTTTTGGCTTTGCAGGATCAGCTTTCGGCTTGATTGCGAGCTTGCGTTCTTGCATTTGCTTACGCCGTTGGTCAAGCTGCTTGTCACGTTCCTGCTGATTGGCTTCACGCCGACCCTTGAAGCTATCCTTCGCAGTTTCGGCGGCCTCCTTAGTCAGTTGCTTACCACGATGCAGACCATATAAAACGTTGGTTGGTGCGTCCTTCACCTGATCAAGGCCACGTTTAGTCTTGTCCTTGAGCTTGTTACCGACATCGGAAACATCGGCGAGTTTCTCACCCAGACGTTGGCTGCGTGGCTTCTTAGGTTGTTGCGGCTTGGCAGCGTCCGCGGTTTGCTCGCGTTGCGTGCCAGCGGGAAGTTGTGGTGTTTGCGGCATTCCGCGACCTTTCCCATAGCCCCGCGACAGGAAGCGTCCTGCCATTGCACCACCCATTGCACTACCGACGAACTGCCGAAGCATGCGGTTGCCACGACGCGAGAAGCGTTGTGCGCCTTGCTGGGCGTCAGAGCTGTGGAGCTGCATCATGCCCATCAAGTCGCCGAGTTTCATCCAAATACCCGCGAAGATGGTGACTTGCAGGAAGGCCACGAGGAAGAACGGTGAGGTGGCCGATAATCCGTAGACCATTGCCGATAGCGAGAATGCCATCGTGATCACCAGCGTCACGCCAACTCGCGTCATGATTGTGTTGAACAGCTTCATGATGTTTTGTTTCATTAGCCCGTTAAAGGACGGCAGCATAGCGAGTAAGAAAGATATTGGCAGGAACGTCGCGTAGATGATAAAGAGTATCTGGCTGAACAGCATCATTGCCGTCAGGAAGAAGACAAACAAAGTGATTGCGATATTGAACAAGACAACAAAGGTCGTAGTGCCCAGCCGATTGATGGTCATGGTCGGCGAGAGGTTCTCGTTGTCATTGTCTTCAATTTCAGCTTTTACCACGTCTGTGCGAGTTTTACCCTTGTCCCCGAATGGGTTAGTCTTCATCAGGTTGTTTACGCGGTCTTTGCCTACAGCATCGGCGTCGCTGTCACCGAACTGCAAAAGTGTCCATGGCTGCTTCACCTGAATTTCAAACAGGGTGTCACGAATCGCATCGACGCCAGACTTATCAGTTGCGGTATCAGTGCCCATGATCATCTTGGAGCCGGTGTTGAGGGCGCTAGTGCTGATGTCTGAACTGAATTCGTTAATCTTGCTGACATAGTCCGGGGCGTAGGCAATAAAGCTGGCTGACGTAATGAAGATCACCACAAAGTTCACGATTGCCGAGATAGCTTTCGAGGTTTCGCGCTTGATGATACCTGTATACGCGACGTAGATACCGACGACGAGTGTGATCATCAGGAGCAAGCCCGGGTAAAAGCCGTCAGTGGTGAAACCATCTTTTGACACCCCAGCCAAGAGCTGCATATTCTTCCCAATCGCGTCAGACGTATCTTTGATGAAGTCCAGCGAGTAGGCTTGCTGAATCAGGTAGCCCGCAGCGTTTGAGAGGTAGACAGAGAGCGTCCACAGAAAGTTGGTAATGGCATACAGACCGTAGTTCACAGACTTGCCGATGCCGTCGCCCCAATTCCAAGGCAACCAGTCCCAGCTAGTATCGACGAAGTAGTCGAGCTGGTAGTGCGACAACGGGTACTTGGAATACTCGTTAGTGCCGCCAGATTGATCGTCGACCAGTCCCGCTGCGTGTACCGGCTGCCCACCGGCAAGTATCAGTACCAACATGAATGCCGCGACAACACCGAGGAACAGCAGAAGCCGCCGACGGTTAGCTTTCGTCATCAGCGATCACCTCCACGGGTTTCGGTGGCCGGGTGTCAAAGGCGTGGTGTAGGTGTTCAAAGATATAGTCGAAGTGCAGCACACCGACGTGTCCCCAAATGTCTTGGAATAAGCATTCCCCATTATCTAGTGACCGAAGCCGGTTCTGATTACCCTCGTCTTCGGCATCGAGACCAAAGAAGTTGAGGGTGTTTTTGATTTCCGTGATGTCGGTGCTACGGAACGCGAATTTTTGGGCGATGTTGTTCTTCATCTTTTCGTCGAGCAAATCGTCTGCATTTTGGGTAACGAGGTAAACCCCGGCGTTCATCGAGCGACCCTCACGAATCAGTTTCATGGACAGCGCCTTACCCTGTGCCACGTTCAAGAATGCCCAGGCTTCGTCCAAGTCCACAATTTTGAACTGGGCGCGGTCTTGATGGATGAAGTCGATCGCGAACGTGCTGATTATCATGAGCATGGCGACCGATAGCATTTCAGCAGTGATATATTCTTCCTGCGTCTTGTCGGCGTCCGGTAGTACCAAGTCTGCGATTTGCACGATGTTGATTTTGCGATCAAGCGCGATCGTTCGGCGCGCGGTCCCGTCAGAGAACAACAATGCCGCAAAATCATAGTCCGTAAAGGATTCGATATGATCGGCAATGTTGCGCGCAATAGGCGTGTCTTCGCGGCGGAGTTCATCAATGACTTTCAACAGTCCCGGTTCGGGTGCTTGTGTTACCGCGCGAATCGCTTTGCGCAGCGTCGGGAAGCGGTCGGCGTCACGGCTTGAGATCCCCGTGAGGAAGGTCAGGGTGTCAACAGCCAACGATTCCGAATCTTTCAAGTTGGACAAGATGATATAAGGATCAAGCAGCCCACGGTTTTGTTCCTCACTGGTCAGATTGACGATGTTTATCTCGTTGTCCATGAAGTCTAGGTTTTCTGCCCACCCAGTACGCTCTGACTTCGGATCAAGAATCAGTGCCTGTGCCCCGTAAAGAACGGCGTAGTAGACAAGTAAGTTGTTGGAGAAGGACTTACCACCACCCAGTGAGCCGAGGAAGGTGGCGGATAAGGCATTGGTAACAGTGCCTTTAATGCCTTGCGCCGCAATATCTGGCTGCAAGTAGACGTTGCGTCCGGTGTCCACGTTGTACCCGATGTAGATGCCTTCTTTTTCGCCGAGCGATTGTGTCGCACCAAAGCCTAGTGAGGCGATGAAATCGCTGGTCACATATTGAATATAGTCGTTGATGTAGCGCTTCGAGGCAGGGATAAACTCACCGTGCAGTCCCAGCATGTCGCCAAATGGTCGCACGAGCTTGATGTTGAGGCTGTCGTAGAAGTCAAGTAGCTGATCGGCACGGCGCTTCATTTCATCTTCGGAACGCCCAGCTACGCGAATGACATAGCTGATCTTGTACATGGCGTCCTTAGTCTGATCAAGGTTGCTTTCAAGTTCATCGACCGAATCTAAAGCGTCGCTGACGCCGCGTGTCGTTTCGTTGCCGGACTGGTAGGCGTGTTCGTCCAAGTCCTTGAGTTCCTTCTTCTTGTTGCGTACCTTGGTCAGCGCCTTCTTGTTCGTCACGATTTCAACGTTTAAGCTGGTGTCGATTGGAAAATCGAACTGACTTTGCTGGAAGTAGAAGATTTCACTGCCGGGAAACTCCAATTCACCAACAATGTCGGAAAGCGTCAGGTACGTCACGTAACTGCTATCCAGCCCGTGGGTGATCTTGATCGAGCGTTGGTGCTGCTCAATCAGTGAGCGGGTTGGCTTGATCAGGTCATAGCGCTTGATGATCGTGTCGCGCTTAGACTTCTTGCGAGGTAAGTGGTACTCATAGTCGTCGTAGTCCTGCCCCGTCATACCATAGAGGTGTTCGAGCAGATAGCCGAAGTCGTTCTTATCCAGCGGGCGGACTTTGAAGCGGCGGCCAATTTTTTCGGCAAGGAACTTAGCGGACTTGGCGTAGCGTTCCACCTCTGCGTTGTTCATGGTGAAGAAGTCACCAGCGAACGTTGTGTTGAACTCGGCGAAGAAGTCCCGAATGCCTAAAGCCATATCCTTGAAGATTGACTTGGCAGTTACCTCTGCGTCGTTCAGCAACAGCTTAAAGCCGATGAAGAAGCGATAGTCCACTTGGTTGTCACCGACGTTTTCGGTTAATGCTTCGGCTTGGCCGTCGATGTGCTGGAAGGCGATGTCTTTCAGCGACCCCTTGACCAACTTCTTCGAGCGGTCGAGAGTGTCCCGAACACTGGCTTCGGTGGCGAGCTGCAATAAATGGAGCTTGCCGTCGCGATTCTGCGAGATTAACTGCCGGAAGTTCTCGTGGACTTGTTGTTTCTGTTCAGGGCTTAGAAACGAGTAGTTGTACGGGATCAATTCAAAATAGGCAAAGCACTCGCCGTCAGTGTTCCAGACGAGATTGTCTTCGATATACTTAATTGGAAATTTCATTGTGGTACCTCCAAACGTAGGTCACAGCAGCGGTTTGTTTCTCTTTCTGCGACTTCACAGGCTTACCGGCATAGGTGAGCTTCGGGGTAATGGCATAGTTGATCACCGACCGCAAGAACCCCATCGGCTTCTTGTTGTCGAAGGTCTTTTGGCTCATGAACCACGTTATCCCTGCAGGAATGCCGACATATTTGAGAAACGCGCCGTCGATGAACGATAGTGGCGGCAAGTCGCCCAGCAGCATGACTGCAAACAAGCTGACGATGAACCACGTCATTTGCGTAAACGTGATCGGGAACGGTAGCTGCAAGTCGTTGATGGCGTACAGCACCTTTTCCACCGACCAGATGCTGGTGTAGGATCTGACTTTCTTCATGTGATCTCCTTTCGTAGTGAGATAAAAAGGCTGACGCCTTTTGCAGCGCCAGCCCAGAGAGTTAGTCTAATAATTGGTAGATGCCGTAAGGTGTTTCAACGAAACCTCCTTCAATTTCGAGGTCACGTCCAACCTTGGCATAGTCGATATAGTTTTCGACTTGTGGCGGGATGTCGCCAAACCAGCCTTCATCAGCTAGTTCTTCGGCCAACTCCGCCATGTTCGCAACGTGATAGCAGGCGATGTCATCCTTGTGTGCAGCGAGTTCGACCACGTTGTCGTACCATTCGCCGATAAGCTCTTTGATGGCCGGGTAAATCTCGGTGCCTTTCAATGCTTCAACGGCTGCGGCAGCCTCGTTGATCTCACCAATCGTTGAATACTCACTAAAGACAACGGGGCCTTCGTAGTCCTGAACCATGTATTCTTCGTACTGGTCGTTTAGTCCTAGCTTTTCAGCGAGTTCTTCGTTGTTGATTGGTGGCGTGAACCATGCACCGATGATTTCTCCCTCATTGTATTTGCCAAGATTGGCAATAAAGACTTTGATGTCGTCCATAGGCTAAGCCCCCATGACGCGGTTGAACAAGTTCAATAGCACGTCTTTGACCCCAGCAGTGTTGAACACCAACCCGACGGCAATGATCGCGATGACGAGAAAGCCGATGAGCTTGGAAAACTCGCGCTTGAAGCCCAAGTAAACACCGATAATGGCAATCGTCATCAGCACCAAGCTCTGGGCGTTGGAAGTGAACCAATTAAACAAGTTTTGTCCGAAATTCATAATAATCATCCTTTGATTTTTAGTTTTGTGACCAGGTCTCCTTTCAAGATTGCCGCTGTTTTGGCGCGGTCAGCGGCGACCAGATCAGAGGTAACGGATCAGAAAAGTTCGGTTTGAGTTGCGTGGTGGTGCTTGATGCGATCAAGTGCACGCCGCCAGTATTCTTCGCTAATCTCATAGCCGATGAAGTGACGGTCAGTGTCCATTGCGGCAATCGCAGTAGTGCCAGACCCCATGCAGTTATCCAGCACGATCTCACCGGGCTGGGTGTAAGTCTTGATGAGGTAGGCAAAAAGATCGACGGGCTTTTGTGTCGGGTGCCAGCCGGTGCGATCAGACTTGTAGTTGAGCACGTCAGACGGGTAGTTTGTCCACTCTTGCGTGTAGCTATCGGGAGCGTTCCACGGGTGCAATTGATTGGAATTTTCATACTTACGCGAGTTGACGGTTTTGTTATAGGGGAGCAGTCCTTGGGGGAAGTAGTTCATGCCTTTGGTATCGGGGGAGTTACCAAAGTTGGCCGTACCCGACTTGGAGAAGACGAGAATCTCCTCGAAACGGGATAAGGGGCGGTTCTTGGCATTGACGAAGTTGGTGACAGTATTCTTGATCCAAACCCACTTGTAGCGATACAAGGCCGGATTTGATTGTACTAAGTCCGCAGAGAACCGTTCAGTTGCGGTGAGTACGATGGCGCCTTGGGGCTTGATGAGCCGTTCGTATTGACCCCAGAGGTGGGCAAACGGAATCAGCTTGTCCCAAGCGTTGGCTGTGGTGCCATACGGCAAGTCGCACAGGATCATGTCGATGGAGGCTGTCGGTAAGTCCGCCATACCTTCCAGACAATCGCGATTGTAGATGACGTCTAGTTCGATTGCGTTGATACTCCCCTGGATTATTCATAGAATTTCAAAAAAGCAGCGCAATCCCATGATTCACACGGGACTGCGCTGCTTTGGTGTTTCACCCATTGGGTGCGCCTATATGCTAAGGTTGAGTCGACGAAAACCATCACG
>NZ_BAAIHN010000049.1:0-14063 GCF_054784775.1 Lacticaseibacillus boliensis | reverse complement strand
CTAGCTTTTGGTTTCGACGCTTAGAGCATAGCATGGGTAGCTTTGTAGGTGTCCTTTTAATTTGTCATTTTAAAAAGGGCCTACACTCTCGGCGTTGGATTTCTCCAACACCAGAAAGTGTAGACCCTTTTTATTTTGTTAATAAAACTATTTAAGTGATCTTAGAATCTATGAAACGTCAAATGCGATGATGTTGGTGCTCTCATTCGTCCAGTCGTTGATGGCTATGGTAAAATGAATGAATTAGATTTGCAGGATGGTTGATTGCGAACATATTACGACCCAAGAGACTCGTTGAGAATTAGGGGAAATGTTTTGAGCGAAAAAAAAAGATACAATGAAAGTTTTGAGTTAGTAAAGACCATTTTAGCGCTAATGGTAATTGGAATTCATACAATTTATTGGGATAAAATACCTATACTGAGTTTGTTGGTTTATCCAATCTTGCGGATAGCAGTCCCTATTTTCTTTATGTTCAGTGCTTATTTCTTTTTTTCTAATATTAATCGCAGGTCTAAGCAAGATGCACCTAGGGTTTTGAAGCGAAGCGTAATTCGTTATCTGAAACTTTATTCAGTTTGGTATGTTCTCTTGTTGCCAGCGTCTATTCTGATGCGCAATTATTTTCGCTTAAGCATTTTGACTGCGCTTGCGCGCCTTGTTGAAGATTACTTCATTGGGGCGGCATTTCTCGCATCGTGGTACATTGGTGCACTAATTGTAGGCGTACCGATAGTATATTTTGTTAGCCGATTTGTAAATAATTATGTACTGATACTTTGTGCGTTAGTCGTCTACGCTTGGTGTGTCATTCTATCAAATTATGGTAATACCGAGTTAGGTCAAATCTTGAATCAGTCTTTAACGAAAATTCCGTTTTATTTTGTGCCGTATATGAACTTTCCAATTAGTTTAATCTGGCTTGCAATGGGAAAGTGGTTTGCAGATGAGCAGTTTAGAGTGAATTCTTGGAAAAGATGGCTTGTTGGCTTGGTTGTCTCGGGGCTTCTGCTGTATGTTGAGCAGGGATTTGTTGTCTCCAAGAAGCTTTCGATAGGTAATGATGCTTATTTCATGTTGATTCCATTTTGTTCAGTTCTCTTCTTAGGAATTTTATCGGTTAACTTTCACGTTCCTCACGCGCGTTTTTTACGAGCGTTCAGCACTATTGGTTACTGTTTCCATGATTCATTCCAAAGCACGATAAGAAGACTGCTCGCACACTTTGGACATGCGGTAACACGTTTTTCGGGATCGTTGATGTTATGGTTGGTTGCTGTAGTCGTTTGCATGATCTTGACATGGGTCATATTAAGATTCGAAAAGGTTCATGGTCTCAAGTGGCTCAAGTATACGCATTGAGAGCTTGCAGTGAGAATGAGTGGCCGCATGTAGATAAGGGGATGAACTGTTCCGCATTCGTGAAAGTTGAAGAGCTACTTATCGTCAATGAAATCGAAATTACATGGTCTGTACATACTGTATTGCGGTGGTTTTTCTTTGTGAGCGTTGGCTGAGGTGTGATATCAACTACCATAGATTAGAGATGTACCAGGCATCGACTGATTTGCTAGAAGCCTGACTTCATAGATTTCATTAAGCTTATCAAGCACAACCGACAACGGTCAGCTCATCTGGTATCATACAAGAGTGACCGTTGTTGTAGTTATGGTATAATCAACGAGGTATGCTTTTCTGCTTTGAGCGAGTTAACTAATTGATTTTGAGAGGGTTGTTGTATGAGACAGAGAGTTGCATGGAATGGCTTAAAACGCTTTGCGACCATGGTCGGGGATGTTCTTCTTTTTAATCTCAGCGTGTTGGCGGCCTTCTATCTGAAGTTTGGCCACGTGATTCCGGATAGAAACTTTTACACATATGAAAAGTCTGCGGTCTATATCAGCATTGTGTTTTTGATCGTGAATTTTCTGCTTGGGGTATATGTATTCTATAATCGGCGGGTCAGCGATATTATCTTTACAACCGTTCTGGGTCAAATATTAACGATTGCGGCGCTGATCATGATTACCTTTATGGGACGGCTGTTTGCTTTTCCAAGGTCTGTGCTGGTTTATTCATTTTTAATCAGTATCGTTGTTTTATGTATTTGGCGAGTGTTTATCTTCTTCATGTATCTGCGCTTCACCAGTAATCAACGTGTTGCAGTGCTTTCGAATGAGAATGAACTACCAGCCATTGTGCAGAACTTCAATTCTACAAAGAACAACAAACATAAGGTGACATATGTGGTCACCGCACACTTTCTAGAGAATGCAGAGAGGATCATTGACGACGTCGATATCTTCTACCTGACCAAGAGCTTGTCTGATGATGAAAGACGAGAAATTGTCGATCTCGCGCTGAAACATGAAAAAGAAATCATGCTCACGTCGACTTTTGATAATTTGTTGATGCTTAACCCGAACCTCATGAACTTTGAAGATGAGTCAGTAATGGGCATCCGTAATTTTCACATCACACCGGAAAATGCATTTTTCAAACGTGTTTTTGATATCGTTGTCGCGTTGATTTTGCTCGTGATCGCGTCACCGTTTATGTTGGTCACCGCGATTTTGGTTAAGGTCACTTCGCCAGGCCCGATTATTTACAAACAAGTGCGGATTACGCTAAATCAAAAGGAATTTAACATTTTAAAGTTCCGGACGATGAGAGCCGATGCGGAATCGAAGTCGGGGCCAACGCTTGCCAAAGCACATGATGCGCGCATTACTCCCGTTGGTAAATATCTTCGGAAGTTGAGGCTGGATGAATTACCACAGATCTTCAACGTTCTTCGAGGGGATATGTCTATCGTTGGACCGCGCCCAGAGCGGCCATTCTTCGTTGATCAGTTCAATCGTGAAGAACCACATTACTATTTGCGCCATAACGTTCGGGCAGGCATTACCGGATACGCCCAAGTCTATGGGAAATACGCGTCGGACTATCACAGTAAATTGAAGTTTGATCTGCTTTATATCAAGTGCTATTCGATTTTCTTGGATGCTAAGATCTTGTTACAGACCATTAAGATCCTTTTTGACAAAGTTTCCTCGCAAGGGCTAGACAATGAAGAAGAACCGAGTGTCGTGAAGCTCGAGAAAATTGTCGAAGAGAACGATATTCAACATTTGCAGTAGGAGGTCGCTAATGGCAGAGCGAATTAGCGTCTTAATGTCGCTGTATATCAAAGAACGACCCGAGTTTTTGGAAGCGAGCCTGCAAAGTATTCGCCAGCAGTCGTTACCACCTGATGAGGTCGTGATTATTTTAGATGGTCCCATTACGTCAGGATTGCAGCAGGTGCTAGATAAGTTTCAGGTCGTCATGCCAGGTTTGAGGGTATTACCACAAGCTCACAACCAAGGTTTGGGGATTGCCTTAGCCATTGGTGTAAAAGCGTGCAAGAATCAATTGATTGCACGGATGGACACTGACGATATCATGGCGCGTAACCGTTTGGAGCGCCAAGCACATCAGTTTGCAAGCCAACCTACGCTGGGAATCTGTAGCAGTAACATTACCGAATTTGATGGTGACATTGAGCATGTTGTTGGGCATCGGCGACTGCCTGAAACCGATGAAGAGATTCGGCAGTTTTCGAAGCGACGCAATCCATTTAATCACATGGCAGTGATGTTTAAGCGAGATGCAGTCTTGGCAGCAGGCAATTACCAGCCGCTAAAAGGCTTTGAAGATTATTATTTATGGGCGCGTATGCTGAAACAAGGAACGATTGCTTACAACGTCCAAGAAGATTTGGTATATGCACGGACCGGTGCAGATATGTATCTTCGAAGGGGCGGAATTTCTTATCTTGTGTCTGGCATTAAAGGACGCTACCATGTTTATCGGGCTGGTCTTGGTAAGCTATCAGATTTCGTGTTGGTTAGTGGCATCCATGTGGTCGTTAGTCTGATGCCGAATCAGTTGCGCGGATGGGTGTATGCTAAGAAGTTGCACGCATAACTACTGGTGAAACATTGTTGGATTGAAAGAGGAGCATGTTTAATGAAAGAATCAAAGTTTAACTTTGGCCGTGTGTTACACGTCATTTGGAAGCATATTTGGGTGGTTGTGGTACTTACAGTCATTGGTGCAGGTGCGACTCTGGCTTTACGGCCAAAAGGGACTGTTGCGCATACCGCGACGACGCAAGTCATGATTTCTCCTAAACAAAATTACGATGTTAGTAATGGGACACTCATGGACATGGTCAAGACTTATGATGTGTTGGGTGTGGCTATTAAGCAATACAATTCAGCAATTGATTCAAAGAAAGATAAGGCTAGTTTTAATGATCTTTCCGATAGTTTACAAGTCACAGTCAACGGCAACTCGCGGATCCTTACAATTAAGGCTGACGAAGGCTCTGCGCACGATGTCAAAAAGCTGGCTAATTTAATCGCGAAACGGGTAGTTATTGTGGCCACAAAGAAGTTGCCAACACTCAAAAACACGATCGTGACACCAGCACGGATCTCAGGTCAAAATTCGGGCGGGCTTAGCGCCAAAAAAGCAATCGTGCTTGGTGGCGTTGTCGGTTTTGTTGTTGGGATCGAGTGCACAATTTTACTGGATCGCTATCAAACCCGCGGTACAAAGAAGCGTCGGAATTAATATAAAACATCTGGATTGGCTGAACTAGTCTGTAAAGTTCAGCCTATTTTGTAAGTTGAAACTGATTAATGGAGGAACATGATGACACGCGTAATAACATATGGGACGTTTGATTTATTGCATTGGGGACATGTTCGGTTATTGGAGCGAGCTGCCGCTCTTGGAGACGAATTGATTGTTGGCCTTTCTACGGATGAGTTCAACGCAGTCAAGCATAAGGAAGCGTATCACAGTTACGCGCATCGTAAGTATATCCTTGAGGCAATTCGTTATGTTGATAAGGTCATTCCAGAAAATGATTGGGAACAAAAGGTCTCAGATGTCCAAAAATATGGGATTGATATTTTTGTGATGGGTGACGACTGGAAAGGGCAGTTCGACTTCTTGAAAGATTATTGTAAAGTAATCTATCTGCCAAGAACGGAAGGCATTTCAACCACTCAAATCAAAGAAGACTTGAAATAAGAATCCATCGCGTCAAAATCGACTGAGAAAGAGGCTGTCACATTTTTTCATTTGCTTTTTGATGCGCGTTTTCTCAGTAGTGTGTAGTTGAAATAAGGCGCACTTTACTCGGCATTGTGCAATGACGTCCATGGCGAGTGGACCTTCAGATGTTTTCTAGCGAGATTGGTAAGATCTGAAGTGTCGTACCGTTTGCCAATCAAATCTTAATTATAGTTAGAGAGCGTATTTCAATCGATGAAACTAAAGAAAACCACCAGTGACATTATATACAATGGCTTATATCAGGTCGTGATCCTGTTCTTACCATTTATGACACAGCCATACCTTTATCGTGTTATGCACGAAGAAGCGATGGGGATCAATGCGTTGATCAATTCTATCCCGTCGTTATTGTCTGTGTTGATTTTGTTTGGGATGAATCAGTTTGGTGTGCGCACGATGGCACAGTCCAAACGTGAGGACCGAGCCAAGACGTTTGCAAAGTTATGGACGGTTCAGCTCGTCGTTGGCCTCGTGGTTATGGGTTTGTACGCCCTAAGTGTTGTTTTGTTTCTTGATTATAAGTTCTACTATCTTTTAGAGCTTCCCTACTTACTTGGATTTGTTATCGATATCTCGTGGTGTTTTGTCGGGTTAGGTGATATCAAGAAGGTCATCCTTCGAAACACACTGATCAAATTATTGATTGTTAGCTCAGTCTTCTTGCTGATCCACAGCCCTAAGGATTTATGGCTGTATCTGCTCATTAATTCGGTGACCTACCTGGCTAACATTATTTTTTGGATCGACCTGCCACATTTGCTGGGCACCCGGCCCAAACGGCGGGATTTTGGTTGGGTCAACCGGTACTTTATTCAAGCGTTGCTCGTAACGCTACCAACAATTGCAACCCAACTGTACATTTCGTTCGATCAGCAACTCGTGGGACGGCTGGCTGGTGTCATCCAACTGAACTATTATGCGTATCCACAGAATATGGCGCGCGCTGTTATTGCGGTTGCTGGTTCTGTTAGTAGCGTTTTGATGCCAAAGATGGCAAAAATGATGACGGGAGATTCTGGTCATACTGGTGTGGTTAGATTATTGAAGACCAGCTTGGATTACACCTTGGTCTTAGCCGTTTACCTCTGTGTTGCCTTCATGATTAATGCGATCAAATTTACCCAGTGGTTCTGGGCGGCCAAGAACGCGACAATGGGCTGGAATATGTTTTGGGGCTCTCTTATCATCATATTGGTCAGCTATGGGGGAGTTTACGCGAACCAATATACCCTTTCGAGGGGATTGTTCAAAATATATTCCATTCCATACTATTGCGGGGCTGCAGTTTCGGTGAGCTTGAACATACTTCTTGTTCCTCATTTTGGATCGATCGGGGCAACTTTCGTCATTGTATTTACAGAATCAATCGTTTTGTTCTTACGCATGTTTTTGGTAAGACATGAATTACCACTGAGACAGGTGGTAAAAGGAGAGTGGACGACATTGGTTTGTGGTGGCGTGACGCTAGCCATCGGTCTGTTACTACCAATGAACACGGGTTCGCTTTTTATTGATTTAGTCTTACAGACAGTGCTATTAACAGTCGTCTTTCTCCTAATGCTGTTTGTGACGGGCAATCGAGTCATGAAAGATATTTTACATCGAATTGCAGGACGTCAAGCTGCGTAGCCTGAATGCTTATGAAATGGGGTATTGAGTCAATGGGAAAACATGCGTTTCTTATTATTGCACATAACCATTTGAAGCTTTTAAATGAGTTATTATCCGTTTTAGATGATCCACGTAATGATATTTTTTTGCACATCGATAAAAAGGCGCCAGATTCATATAAACAAGGGATCAACGTTGATCTCAAGTATTCTCACGTCTACTTTAGTGAACGCGTCAATGTCCATTGGGGTGCCTTCTCACAGATTGAATCTGAGATTGCGGTGTTAACAACTGCGACTAACACTGGGCATTATGAGTACTATCATTTGATCTCTGGTGTGGACTTGCCAATTAAGACACAAGATCAGATTCATCAGTTCTTTGATCAGATGCACGGACAAGAACTCGTCCAGTTTCAACAGCCTGTGATTGCGCCTGAAAAATTGTCTCGCGTGCGAAGATATGCCTGGTTTCAAGAGCATGACGTACGGCATAACTTTTTTTATTCGCAGGTGCAACGTGTCACAATGATCATCCAGTCTCTCTTGAAAGTGAACCGCATCAAGAAAACCACTTTGGAATTTCAGATGGGCTCGAATTGGTTCTCAATTACCGATGATTTAGCGCGCTATGTCCTGGCTCAGACGCCGAAAATATTGCCATATTTTAAGCATACCCAGTGTGCAGATGAGCTTTTCTTGCAGACGATCGTGGTGAATTCAAAATATAAGGACCGATTATACCATCGAGAATTTGATGACAGCAAACTTGGTAATATGCGGTTTATTGAATGGGTCAACCATGCCCCACGGGATTTGACCATTGAAGATTTCGATATCCTCAAGCGTAGCGAGCTTTTGTTTGCGCGTAAGTTCAATCCGGATACCGACAGCGCCATCATTGAAGCGGTGCTTAATCAACTGGCCCGTTCTCCTCGATGAAGAATCAAGTCTAAAATTCTGGCGAGATGAAATCTTGCTTAGTCGGAAGACCATTTAGAGATTGATCGTTCGATATTCAATCTAGTCATGGAAACCGCAAAATCGTAATCGACTATTGGGTTCTAAAATGATCTGTACAAAATAATGCTCATCTGGCGCTAGCGGTTTGTTGCACAATACGTCCTCACAGTTTTATTTCAGGTTACTGTCAATCTCAACGAAGTATGAGCGCTCATCGTGTGTTGATCCGTACGCGAGACATCGTAGAATTTCTAAAAGTTGCGCGTAGCCGATACGGAAACGCGCTTTTTCTGGTATGATTCTTGGGGGTCGGGCTTTCGCAAGATTCTTAAGAAGCTTGTATGGCGCCCGTTCACTTATTCGTTAGAGACTAGCGTTAAGGTAAAAAAATTCTAACTGAATCTTTAAACTAGGGAGAAATACGTTGGTATTATTACTACTTTTTATTATTTGCATTTCACCGCTTGCTGCGTTAATTCCCGCGGGACGACAGTTGCTTTTGGATCGTAGAAAGCTTACTGACGTGTTACCTATGGCTGGGATGTTAGGATTATTGGGCCTATTCTATGTTCCAATCGTTCAGGTTGATTTATCCCGATATTTCCTACAGTTGGATACGATTCGTAATTTTTCAAGTTTTGGCGAATTTTTCCAAACACTAGATTCGACACAAAAGGTGCAAGTCTCGCAACAGGTATTTTTTTACGTCATGTCTAAGCTGACTTGGAATAACTTATTACCTTTTGTTGTCGTGATACTGGTAGCAACCATCGGCCTCTATATTATTAAGGACTACATCTCAGATAAGCAATTTGCGTTACCATTGCGTGGGCTTATCTACCTGACGTTCATCTTGTTTATGCCGTGGGGCCAGGTAATTACGAACATCCGTTACATCTCTAGCTTGGCATTGTTTATGCTTGCGTTTTATCGCGATGTGTATCAGCAGAAGCGGGATGTTTTCACATTCGGAGTCTATTTAATCGGCTTCACAATGCATATTGCCACCTTGCTGTTTTTAGGCATTAGGCTATTGATGTTCGTCGTGCAAAAATTGACCAGTGACATCAAGAAGAGCCATCGTATCATCATGATTTTGGTCATCGTTGTATTAGTCGTTCTAATGTCTCAGACGAGTGTATTCAAAATGTTTGCTAGCAAAGCAATCTATTACATTAATGGTGGTGGAGACGGTTCTGCAGTCCAACAATGGTTTGCTCAGGCTGATCGTAGTCTCGGCAGAAGTCTAGGTAAGCATATTGAGATGGTGTTTACCTTCATTCAATTGTGCCTCTTGACGCCATTGTTGATCAAAGCGCGAAAATTATCTTCAGCAGGCGAGTTTCGTATGTTGATTTTTACCGCCTTGATGCTATTTGTGACGTTCATTTGGACTTTTCTTGCAGGGACGACGTGGATTCGGTTTGCCTTTCTTGTAGATTTTTGTGCCGTATTTCTAATTGTTGCAGAAGAGAAATATTTAGATGATACGTATCTCATTCTTTTTAATCAAACGGTATGGATCGGGATGCTCTTGTGGTCAATCGTATGGCAAGCATATCAATACACAGGCTCTGAGATGATGACTAGGAGTGATTTCTTCAATATTCTATATCCCTTTAGGTGGTTACTTAAATGAGTAAACTTATTTCATATACAAAATCATTAGTGCTTAGATTCATCGACTTTATTTACCCGAGTGCATTATTTAAAGTTGACGATCATAAGGTAGTGGTTACTTCTTTCCGTGGTAAGAATTTTTCCGGTAATCCCGCACTGGTTGTTCGGGCACTACTCAAAAAAAACAGAAGTCTTGACATTGTCTGGTTAGCGCTTGATGTTGATGCAGCAGTTCCTGCAGGTGTGCGGGTGGTTAAGTATAACTCCATCGCTTCTTACTACGAGCTGGCAACTGCTAAAATTTGGATCGATGATTTTCGAAAAAAGTATTTTCCGCGTAAGAAGATTAATCAGCGATACTACCAGGTCTGGCATGGCGTCTTGCCGCTGAAGAAGATTGAACTGGACGCAGAAGATAAACTCGATAAAGTATATCTTCGAGAGGCAAAGCGAGATGGACGGCATACGGATTACATGCTTGCTGGGAATACATATACAGCTAACGTCTATAAACATTCGTTCTGGTTTTCAGGGAAGGTGCTTGATTACGGGACCCCTAGCTTAGATGGCGTATTAGAAAGCAAAAGTGAATCTGTATCAAGTCGTGTCAAGGAATCCCTTGATCTTGTTGGCAAACGGACGGTCTTATACTGTCCAACATTTAGGGATGAGTTTACATTAAGCGATTACCATATTGATTCCGGAGCTGTATGTGAAGCCTTAGGGCAACGCTTTGGTGGCGAATGGAAGGTCTTAATTCGGCTTCATCCCAATGCCCGTGAACATGAAGCGCAGGTGGTAGCGGATAACCCTAACTCCGTTGGCGTAACCGCGTACCCCAATCTACAAGAACTGATCACCATGGCTGATTTTGTGGTAACTGACTTTTCTTCTGTGATGTTTAATGCGTTATATGCTGAGACGCCAACATTTATCTTTGCAAAAGATTATGAGCGATACATACACGATGAACGTGGCGTCTATGATATCATCACGCATTTACCATTTTCAATCAGCCGAGGCACAGACGAGTTGATTCAGAATATTGAGCATTTTGATATACAAGAGTTTTTAGCAAAACGGGAAGCATTTCTTCACTTTATTGGAAATTCTGAAACTGGCCATAGTGCCGAGTTGCTGGCAACCCATGTCCTCGAAGAGATGGCTGGAGGTACTCGCTAATGTTTGACAAGCATGCTTTTTTGTTCCTGGTTCGTGAGATCAATGAGCAAGCATTGAGTGTTATGGAAGCACTAGATGATGACCTGAATGATTTTTATATCCACGTCGATGCGAAGACAGCGACGCTTAACGAACAACTGGTGCAGGAGCGCATCAAGCGCGCAGGCGTCTTCTTCGTTCCCCGAGTATCAGTCGGCTGGGCGGCATACTCGATGGTTGAAGCTGAATTAAATTTGTTGACGGCAGCTACCGCTAGCAAAACGGCATATCGATACTATCATTTACTCTCAGAGAGTGATTTTCCGCTTGTAACCAGCCAGCAATTGCATAAGCGGCTACAAGATAGTGACAGAGAATTCGTGGAGTTTGAACGGGTCGACGACCAGAATACGATCAATCGTCTCCGTTATTATTATCCTTTGCAGGAGCGGCTTGGTAAAAAGCACGGTGTCGCTTGGGTTGGACAGAAGCTCTTGTTGGTTGTGGAGCATATTATGCGGGTCAATCGGCTACGTCACGTGAAGAGTATCAGCCAAATCGGGAAAGGCTCACAGTGGTTTTCAATTACAGATGATTTTGCAAAGTATATCATCAGCCGCAAAGACCTTATCAAACAGTTATGTAAAGATACAAGAGCCCCCGATGAAGTTTTCATACAGACATTAGCGTTGAATTCCGAGTTTAAAGATCGAATTGCGTATATGGATCAAGGAAATTTACGCTACATTCGCTGGGAAACCGGCAATTCTCCTCAATTCTTATCGCACGATGATTTGGATGTGATGCTCCGGTCTGATAAATTGTTTGCAAGAAAATTTGGTGATAGTTCCGAAATGAGGAATCTGAAACAAGACTTATTAAAATCAATTAGTGAGGATAGCGGTCAATGAACAATGGAGTTCTATTAAGCCTGATTATTCCTGTTTACAATGTTCAAAATTATATTACGGAGTGCGCGCAAAGCATCCTGGCGCAACCACTCGTTAATTGCGAAGTGATTTTTGTAGATGATGGTTCACGAGACAATTCAATCCAGGTTCTAAACCACTATCTCCAAGATTTTCCAGAGGTCAATTGGCGGGTTCTACACAAACCAAATGGTGGCTTGAGTTCAGCCAGAAACTTTGGCCTGCACGCAGCAAGTGGAAAGTATGTCTGGTTCGTTGATTCTGATGATTGCTTGGCTATTGGTGCGGTGCAACGTCTTAAGCAGCTAATCGATGAATATGATTCTCCTGATAGCATTTTCTTTGATTTCATGAGATTTACTGACACCATACCTGAAGCTACTGGCATCGATGCACATCCAACATTGTCAACCGGGCAAGATATATTAAGTGAAATTTTCCAGAGGAATCGAGATAATTACGCATGGTCGTTTATCACAAAACGCTCAGTGTATGAAGCTAATCAAATCGTGTTCCCTGAAGGTCGGAATTACGAAGATATGGCAACCACGTATCGAGTTGCTTATTTTAGTCGTCGCGTTGTCAGCTTGAGTGAGGATCTGTACTATTATCGAGATCGTCCAGGGTCAATATCCAATGAAGGTGCAAGCAAGAACGCAACCGATTTATATCTCAATATTGAAGATTGCATGGCCTTCTTTAAGAATCATGAATCTCCTATTTTTGACCGCTTTTTTGCTAATTTTGCAGCTTATTTTTCGCTACTAGCCTATCAGCAACGCTTCGATGCAGAAACGTGGCAAAGAACAAAAACGGTCATTGCTCATGTTGGTTTTTCAGCGTTAAGTGCTAAATATAAGATTGCCTATATTTTAGCTAAGCTCCGGCTACTCAAATTGGCTCAAGCCTTTCGAAAGCATGCGAAACATTCGTAGGCTGAGCAAATCGGATCTGGGATAATAATCGATCACTGCAGTCAATGAGAATGAGGATTGATTGTGAAAACACTATTTTATCGTGGTGAAGCTTGGCTAGAGGCACATCAACTCTGGGATGTGTTTACGTATGTTTTCTTCGGGGGGCTAACGACGGTTGTTAACATCGTTGTCTTTGGTGTTGCGACGCGCTTGGGTATCAGCTGGCAGATTGCGAACTTCTTGGCGTGGTTATTGTCGGTGCTCTTTGCCTTCGTCACTAACAAGTTGTGGGTGTTCAACTCGCACACAGACAGTCTTGGCGGCTTGGTGTGGGAGCTGACGAAGTTCATGGCGGCGCGGATCGTGTCGTTAGGAATCGATTACGCCTGTATGTTTTTGTTCATCAATCTTTTCAGATGGGCGAAAATAGTGGCCAAGATCCTAACCCAGGTCGTCATCGTCGTGGCCAATTACGCATTCAGTAAATTTATCATCTTCAGAAATAAACCAAGCGATCGCTAAGCTGATCGAAGGAGTGGGTTGATATGAGGTTACTTGTTACTGGCGGTGCGGGCTTTATCGGGGCTAACTTTGTGCAGATGGTTTACCGTAAGCATGCAGACGTCGATATCATCGTGTTGGATAAGCTGACTTACGCCGGCAATCGGGCTAATCTCGCTGATGTCTTGGGCAAGCGCGTGAAGCTGGTGGTTGGTGACATCTGTGATGCGCAGCTGGTTGATTCACTGATGAAACAGGTGGATGCCTGTGTGCATTTTGCCGCAGAGAGCCACAACGACAACGCATTGCAAGATCCCGCGCCGTTCGTGCAAGCCAACATCATGGGCACTTACACCTTGTTGGAAGCCGCGCGTCGGTATCAGATTCGTTTTCATCACGTCTCTACCGATGAGGTCTATGGCGATTTGCCGCTAGACAGCACCGCGAAGTTCACGAGCACCTCGCGCTACCATCCTTCCAGTCCTTATGCGGCGACAAAGGCCGCTAGTGACATGCTGGTGCAAGGATGGGTTCGTAGCTTCAAGGTGCAAGCGACGCTGTCAAATTGTTCTAACAACTACGGGCCATATCAACACATTGAAAAATTTATCCCCAGACAGATCACCAATATCTTATCTGGTCGCCGTCCCAAACTCTACGGGAGTGGCCAAAACGTGCGGGATTGGATCTACACAGAAGATCATTCCGAGGCGGTGTGGATGATTTTAACGCGCGGTACAATCGGGGAGACTTATCTGATCGGGGCTAACAATCCGTTAAGCAATCGCGCTGTGTTGGAAGAAATCTTGATGGCGATGGGTCAGCCACGCGATGCTTTTGACGCTGTCCGTGATCGCCCCGGCCACGACCGACGCTATGCAATCGATGCCAGTAAGCTACGCGAAGAACTCGGCTGGTCTCCGAAAACGCGTGATTTTGCCGCCGGTCTCAGGCGGACGATTGCCTGGTATCGGGCTCATGAGGTGTGGTGGGCGGCACAAAAGGCAGAGGTCGAGGCCCGTTACGCCGATCGCGGCCAGTAAGGCACAATCAAGTGCGTTATAGCACAACCTTTCTTTTCGCGCTAAACTAGAAGCAAATGTGAACCTGGATTATTCACCTCGGTATTTGGGACATGAAATCGCATCTGGCCGGTCTGAAAGCAACGTTTGGAGCGTTGCGAATACTGACTGAGCGGAGAAGTTGGTGATCGATGCACCACGAACAGACCG
>NZ_BAAIHN010000048.1:0-15124 GCF_054784775.1 Lacticaseibacillus boliensis | reverse complement strand
AGAGCGACCAGGAAATTGAGACTTACATTGAACAACTGAATAATCGACCACGCAAGGTCTTAGGCTGGAAGACGCCATCAGAAGTCTTCATGGGTAAAAAGTTGCACTTGAGTTGACAATTCGTCGTATTACATGCTACTCCCGATGTTTATATTGATGTCTGCTTCGTTATGGTTGATTAGCTTCTCATCGAATATTTGGATATTAATCATGGCAGCAGTGGTGGGTGCATTTGGTTATGGCGCTGCTGGGCCAGTCGCCCGTTCAATGGCAATGAGCGTAGTACCAGAATTCCGGCGTGGAGCAGCCAGTAGTACGCTGTTCATTGCTTCAGATATTGGACAGCTTATCGGCCCTGTAATTGGCGGTATCATCGTCTCAAGATTTGGATATACAGTCATGTTTCGAATCGCCCCAATATGGGTTGGTGCTGCTGCAATTCTTTTATTGGTTACTAAAAAATATGTACAACAAAAAGCAGATGCTAACGAAAAAAGCCGTGAAACCGTGACTTATCAGTAAACTTTCATCTGTACGTCAAAGTAGCGCCGCCTGTCCAAGTTCGTGACAGGCGGCGCTACTTTTTTACTTAACACTTAATGAACTATCATTTTGACAGACTATGTGCGTAGAACTTCAATTCTTTTCTAGAACCAAATACTCACGCCTTATTTTCTGCCTCCTGATGACGTTTCTCCAAATCACCCATGATATTCGCATATCGACTTTCTGAGATTGGATAGAAGTACATCAAGATTAACGTTAAAATTGCACCCGCTACAGGGTAAATGAAGACCAAGCCCCGAATACCCGCTAATGCAGTTGCCGTCTGTGCGTGGTTTGGAATATAGCCAACCAAGGACAGAATCATCCCTGGAATAGCACCGGCAGCAGCCAATGACAACTTACGGAAATATGTGTACGACGAGTAAACAATACCTTCTGAACGAACGTGAGTCTTCCATTCACCATAATCCACAACATCGGAAATCAGCGCCCAGTTCAAACCAGTAATTAAGCCATTACCAAAGTACGAAATACTTGTAAAGAAGGCAAAGCTGAAACCAGTATTGACAACGAAATACCCAATTCCGTCAGAAATCGCCCAGATCAAGCAAGCTAACATATAGGTGCGCTTCTTGCCCAAACGCTTCGTAAAGAACGGAATCATTGCTGAACCAAGGATTGAAAAGCCCATCGTAAAGAACGTCATGTACGAAACAATCCGGATATCATGAAGAACGTACTGTGCAAAATAAAACTGAACCGCCAACTTGACGTTATATGCAGAGAAAGTAAACAAGTTCGCCAAGCATAAGATCAACAACGGGCCATTATGAAACACTGACTTATATGATTGAAGAATGTCCTTGAATGCTTCTTTGCGGGTGATTGGCGCTTCATTCAAGCCAACATTGTCACGAGTTTCGTCGTGGTAGTGTTCCTTAATGTTAGCATAGGAAAACAACTGGCACGCAACACCCAAAACTGCGAAAATTCCTGCTGCAACCATGTAACCATAACGTTCTGTTGGTAACATCAACACGATTGGCATGAAGGCAACCGTAGAAATCAAAACCGCAACATTTGAACCCATGTTACGCCAAGAAGCCAGTTGAGAACGTTCGACACTGTTACGCGTCATTGCTGGCTGCATTGAACCAAACGCGACATTTGAAATACTATAAACGGTCCCAAAAATGATGTATGAGATGTAAGCCCAAAGGGTCTGTAGGCTCAAACTGATCTGGTCGGGAATCATAAAGCTACCAACCATTAAAATCCCTAACGGCAATGCTGCCCACAACATAAACGGACGGAATCGTCCACGGGGTCCGATCTTTTTGCGGTGGTCAATAACAGTCCCGACCCCAACATCGGCAAATGCATCCCAAATCTTAGCAACTAAGAAAACCCCACCAGCAACTGCCGCCGGCAAACCAACGACATCAGTAAAATATTTCAGTAGATATAGTTGACCCATATCAAACAGAAAACCGTTACCGACATCTCCTAATCCATATGCAATCTTTTCTTTTAACGTAAGCACTGCCGGAAATTCGCTTTCCGGTTCACTATTTTTTTTCTGCGTATTTGAAGACGTAGATTCCATTTTTTTCAGTCCTTTCGCTACTTGTCGTCTCACTTTGCTAGAACAATAAGCTGACGCCGGATATCGTTAATAGAACATAGGACAAACCCATGAAAAAGCGTTGATTCATTCGTTTCAGCAAATAGTTGCCTACCACAATCCCCAATAGTAGCGGCACTAGTGATAACACCATATCATATCGTACCGTTGCAGTAATTGCGCCAGATACAAGGGCCTGAATTAGCATGACTGTATTCAGAAATATCCAGCTCGCTGAAAGCGTCGCTCGAAACTGATGTTTTTCTTTTAGCTTCTCCGTTGCATAGACGACTAACAGCGGTCCTCCGGCAACAAACAAGCCATGAATTATTCCTGCTGCTAATAGGATAATGGCATCTTTTATTGGAGTATGTTTTTCGCCCGTCTCTTTTTGTGGCCGCCAAAGCGTAATCAATCCGCGGACGCCTACATATAGAACAAACAATGGGAAAATTATAAGCAGTATCCGCCGTGGCGCGAGATTGTACGTCACCATTCCCACAATCAATCCCACACTCATCCAGATCAAGATTGTGAGTAATTTTCGCCACTGGATGTACTTAAAATCTTTGGCGATTATTAAAACGCTTCCAATAATACCCAAAAAATTAAGGACTTGCTTAGCCGTATCTAAGTCAACCAATAGAATTAAAAACGGCATTGCAATTAATGTCCCTGCGAACCCGGTAATTCCTTGAATCACGTTCGAGCCGAAGATAATCAGCCCGAACAGCACTATCATTAGGATACTATTCATCATTTTGATCACTCACTATTGTACGCGATTCGAGGCATCCCCCCATGCGCATATTTACCCACCCCTATCCCTGCTTCAGAATTCATCATTCTAAAGCGACATATCACTATTTAGCTTTTATTGTTTAGCGTTCTTTTCGACAACTTTGAAAGAAGCCGAGAAGTCTTCGTTACCATAATCTTTGTCCATCGCTTCATGGTAGATATTGTTAACCAACTTCACGCCTGGCAGATTAAGATCGGCATCAGCCGCCAGATCTTGGGCGATCCCAACATCTTTCTTCATGTTGGCGATGGAAAAGGCTGTTGAGAAGTCCCGCTTACCGATTGCTTCAGCCTTGGTTTGAATGTAGAAGTTGTTCGCCCCACCAATGCTGATGGCCTTCAGGAACAATTGCCAATCAATCCCATTCTTTTCAGCCAAAACCATCATTTCGTTGACGCCGTTTTGAATCTCGCCAACCATCATATTATGCAAGATCTTCATGGTGATCCCTTGACCATTAGCGCCCATGTAGACGATGTTTTCGCCAAGGATTTCCAACAACGGCTTAACCTTTTCATACGCATCCTTAGGACCGCCAACATAGATGCCTAAGGTGCCGTCAATCGCAGCTTGCTTAGACTTCACGATCGGGACATCCAAGAACTGCGCCCCATATTCATTGAGCTTTTTACCCAGCGCAATGGAATCTTTAGGTGCGATCGTGCTCATATCAATAAAGATCTGGCCGGGACGGATCACATCGTAGACGGCTTCATGAACCGCCTTGACATGTTCTGCCTTTGGCACACTGGTAAAGATGACGTCTGAGTTTTGGACAACTTCTGCGCTGTCCTTGCAGGCATGGCCGCCAATTTCAGCTGACTCTGCCAGCCGTTCCTTATTAAAATCAAACACATACACATCTTGCTTGCTGTGCTTGATCAAGTTGGCCGACATTGCGCCGCCCATAATTCCTAAACCAATAAATCCAATACTCATGCCGTTCACCTCTAAATAATTTCTGTCTTAACACCTAACACGCGACCCATATCCGCGATCTGGCTGGTGTAGTCACCATAAACCAGAGCAAAATGCGGTTCATAGCCTTCATCAACTGACTGCTTGATGAAATCATCGACGTTGGTCTGCAGTTTAATCTGTGCAGATGTCCCCATATATGAGTTGTCTTTATCCAAGACTTCCCCACGAGTCGTCACGAACCGGTAGCCTTCAGGCGTATAGCCAACTCTGAATAAGGTGACTTGCCCTGGCTTTAATCCGAAGTCCATTGCCAAGCCGATCTTGCGGTTTGGATGGATCCCAGCTTTGGCACCAGTACGCTGGTTGGCCAATGAGAATGGCGCAAACCCACAATGCCACATCACGATCGCATTTTCTTCAGGAATGAAGTTGACCACATCCCCAAGATAAGGGGCGTTACCGTTGGAAAGCTCTTGCAGAATGTACATCGACAGCGAACCGTGGATATCGCATTCACAAGATGTCGGAATCCCTTGGTTGGTCAGTTGTGAGAAGACCCCACAAGGTGCAGCATGCAACTGCTCGAAGAAATCAGGCCAGCAACGCATCGCAATACTGTTCAGGTGGTCTGCCTTAATATGGCGCTTAGCAACGGTCGTAAATTGGGCGAAGCGCTTGACCGTTTCATCAGTCTTGTTGAGGCCGACCACGTTCTTTTCTGCATACGCCAGCTCTGGCGTATATTCCTCTTCAGTAACATCACGAGACTCGTCAAACCAATCCTTGAGCTCGTAATTATCGATCGATACCCCAAGCGCATCATGCAACGCTTGATTATCAGTATCAGAGAAATAAAACCCGCTTGGATACTTACCAACCACACCGATATGCGTATTGTGCAGGCGGTTGATCAGCGTCATCACGCCGACTTTTTGCTTTAGCTCTTTAATGGTCTGCTCATCTTCTGGATTTCCGATGAGATATAAGTATCGGCGATGGTTGAACATCAATGTATTGGCTGCGGCCATCACCCCGGTTAATGTATTCAGGCGCAAGCGCCCGCCAATACTTGGTTCACGCAAGCCCCAAACAATAACGGGTGCTTTGACCAAGTCGATGGTGTTCTTGATGAACTCACCATCAACAAATGTGATTGATTGAAAGACCACCAAGTCAAAGCTCGTGTCTTGCTGTTTGATAAAGTCACTCAGCTTACCTGGATCGCTTAACAGCTCATCAGGCGCGATAACATCAACGTTGTCCAACTGACTCAGCGCGGTCTTACTTTCAGCAAACATTTTCTTCGCCAAATCAACGTCAAAGGTCAGCCGTGCAGCGGGCAAATATAAAATTTTAGTTGTCATTATTCTTGTCCCCTATTTCAGCTTTAATTCCAGATTTGGTCCAACAATTCCGGCGAAGGCACCTTGGCTTGTGAACTTGGCGTTATCAGGATGGGCAATCAGCCATTTGCTACGTTTAAACAGCGTCTTGCATGTGACTCCAGTTGGCACCTGAAGATCATTATTCACACCCTGCAATAAGATGACCAAGCATTTAAAACCCGCGTCACTCGTCCGCAACGGTGCAAAATGCAACGTCGAGCCGTTGATCATGATCATCGTCTTTGCGGGAACGAAGAATGGCTCAATATCGTCGGTATTAAAGTGATCGTCGTGAAGCTTGGATTCTTGCCCCAAGAACAACACAATGTCCTGCGTGGTCACGTTAATTTCCGGAGAGTGATGCCATTCCAAGCAATTCAGCTGATAACTATGACCGTTGCAATAGCCGACTTCTACGGGTAAGCCGCCATAAACTTGGTATTGGAGCTGCTGAACCACTGGCACTGCTTCGAGCTTGGCGTCAGAAGCAACGTAGACATTACCTTGTGCTGGAATCTCACGCTTGTCCAACTCATCGATTAATTGCGCTGTTCCTGGGACATTCAATACTCGGCCATAATCTGCAAATTCTGGATCTAACACACTATGAATTTGAAAGTCTGGGTTCGCTTTTCTGAGTTGTTCGAGCATAATTTTCTCCTAATCTGTGACCGTGTTATCCCAAGCATTTTGGAAGGTGCCTAAGCCTTGTGTCGTGTATGGGCTCTGGAAAGCCTTCTTGTAAACAGCTAAGCCGGCAGTAACAATGTCCGCACCAGCCTTGGCAGCTTCAGCGATTTGATAACCGTTGCGAACCGCAGCAACGATAACTTCAGTCTTGTAGTTGTAGTTCTTGTAGATCTTCATAATGTCGCTGACATAGCTCAACCCATCATCGCCACTGTCTTCTTTCCAGCCAACGAACGGAGAAACAAACTTAGCACCGATCTTAGCAGGAACAATGGCTTGAGAAGCAGAGAAGACCAAGGTAACATTCGTACGAACACCTTCAGCTTCCAGCTTCCGTGCTGCTGTCAAACCTGCAACAGTGCAAGGGATCTTAATCGCAAAGTTTGGCGAAATCTTAGAGATCTTTTCAGCACCGGCAATAATATCTTCGGTCTTGGAAAGGTGTGGGTTAATTTCAACGGAAATAGGGAAATCAGGCTGATCTTTGAATTCTTCGGCTAATTCATGCACAACAGTCAGGAATGGCTTGCCAGATGCCATAACATGCTTTGGGTTGGTGGTGATCCCATCAATCCCAAAAGTATCACGCGCTTCACGAATTTCATCAATCTTGGCACTATCTAAAAAGAACTTCATAACGAATTCCTCCAATTCAATTATTTAACTTTATTAATTAATACAAGTGCATTGTAACCGCCTTCTGAAAAAATGTAAACCCTTCTTGTTAAAAAATAATTTGTCAATACACCGGATACACCCTATAGATTCAGGAATGGCGCTAAATATAGGCTCTTGATTGATAATTAAATCACAATATATAATCATCACGCAAAAAAGCAAACGCATCTTTTGCGTTTGCTTATTGTCTAATTCAATTGACTAAGATCTTGATCGAGGCTCTCCAATAAAGCAATCGTCTCAGAGTACGCAACCCCCGCACCCCCAATGAATGCGCGTTGCTTATCAATATGGCTCAACTGAAGTTCGCGTTTTGCACGCCGAAAAGCCTCCGGCAAATTTTTGTCCAACATTTTAAAGAGCTGAAGCGGCACATCAGCACCAAAGTATAAATAAACCCGTTGCAAATCCAATAATGTCGTATAATCAGTCAGCCGTTCTGCCAGTATCCGCATCTTTTTTTCATAGATCGAAGTGACCTGTGGCTGTTGCGCTTCTAGGAGCTTATAGATATCAGTTATCGTTAATTCTGATATCTCAGTCGCGAACGATTTCAACTCAGACGGAAGCTGATCAGTGGGCCATAACTCTGCCAATTCATTTTTCACGAATGGTAAGGAAAAGATATCTTCTAAGTATACCGTTGCGCCCATAGAACGAGCTACTTCTGGATAACATTCATTGACGATGGCACTGCCAATCTCCCCAGCCTGTCGCCGTTCTCCCTGATAGAGTTGCTGGTTTAACACAATTGCACTGCCAATTCCGGGACCAACCTTTACAAAGAGGAAAGATGCTTCCGCCTGGGGGTAAAAGTTAGCTTCCGCGCTGGCTAAGGCCCGAACATTATTTTCAAATGCTATCGGAACTCCTAGCTTTGTTGCCAAACCTTCGATCAAGTACGTCTTTGCTTCCAATAATGGCGGAATCTTCAGCCCTCGACTAAGATAATAATATTCACGTCCAACCATTCCGATCCCACAGTAGATGATATCGCTCTGAGTTAAGGACGCTTTTTTTAATAAAGTATGCACACACGAAACGATCTGAGTAATCAACTTATCTGCAGATCCAGCTTGTAACTCACCTAAATCAACTTTGAACGAGCGTCGATATAATGCCCGCCCCTTCAAAGTCACCAGTCCAACTGAAACCATATCCATTTCGATATCAACGCCTATCAGATAGCGATACTCTTCGTTAATATCCAACAGCATCTCTCTCGGCCCAGCTTTAACTTTATGCCCGGTCAAGGTCCCAACTTCTTTTAGCAAGCCAGCCTCAATCATCCCTCCAGTTAGCTGAGTAATGCTTGCTGGTGTTAGGTCTAATATTTCAGCGATCCGTTTGCGCGACATGGCTTGATTTGAATGCAACAACTGATAGATGCGAATCTCATTTCGACGCTTCACTCGCCGTTTTGAATTTGTGATCAAGTCCCCCATCTCCCCTTTTAAAAAGTTAATCCGTCGAATGGCAGAAACAATAAAATAGACAAATTTAGCCAAATTGCCAAAAAACATCGATGAAGGCGTTTACTTTTTTCGCCAATATAGCTACAATTGCCTTGTTAATTAATAAACTTAACTAATAGAGGGAGTGTCCGAAGCTTAAGCTTATTGCAAGTGCTTAATATATCATTGCTGTGTTCATATTACCACATTTCTTAATGAAGATTTAATGATTTGGTAAGTTAATCTATTTCAAGGAGGAGTCACCAATGCAAGTCACTCGTCAAAATAGTCAACTCGTGTTAACGCAAGACCAATTAACGTTCAATCACCGTGTCCTCGCCAATAATCTCCAACAGGAGCCCTTTGTTTATATTGGCCAAGGCAACGAAGATATCAAGATGTACCGTGGGAACTTCGATATTCAAGATGATGTCACCGAACGGATTCCGCTAAGTATCAGCCAACAAACAAGCACTGATAACCAGATCGTCTTATCACTTGGCCACAACGGCACCGAACTAATGACAGCCTCTTTCGGCCTCGATGCCGAAGGGCGGCTGACTATCCGTTTCCACGCAACCAACGATCGCTGGAACCGCCTTTGGCTACGATTACACGCAACTGATGATGAGAAAATTTATGGGTGCGGCGAGCAGATGAGTTATTTCAACCTTCGCGGGCATCATTTCCCACTTTGGACATCAGAACCCGGTATCGGCCGTAACAAAAATACGTTAACGACCTTCTATGCCGACGCTAACGACCATGCCGGTGGCAACTACTACACCACCAACTACCCAGAACCCACCTTCATCTCAAGTGAAAAATATTATTGTCACACAGATACATATACCTATGCTGACTTTGACTTCCGTCATCCCGGCTATCATGAACTACAATACTGGGGAATCCCCGATACGATCACGATCGAAACTGCCCCAGATTTTGTCACATTAATTGGTAAATTGACTGCTTTGCTTGGACGCCAGCAGCCACTCCCACTGTGGACAAACAATGGCTTTGTGGCCGGGCTTCAAGGCGGCACCGATCGCGTTCAGAAATTGATCGATCGTTTCAAAGCGTTCAACGTTCCGTTAGCCGGGGTATGGTGTCAGGATTGGGAAGGCATCCGCATCACCGATTTCGGGAAACGGCTTTTCTGGAATTGGGATGCTGACGAGAAGCTGTACCCTGACCTCAAAGCAACGATTCAAAAGTGGCAAGCTGAAGGCATCCAGTATCTCGGTTATATCAATCCCTATATTGCCAATGATGCGCCAATGTATCCAGAGGCCGATGCCAAAGGGTACTTTGCAAAGTCCGCTGACGGGTCAACCTATCTGGTAGACTTTGGCGGCTTCGACTGTGGGGTCGTGGACTTCACGAATCCTGAGGCCTTTGATTGGTTCAAAGAAGTCATCAAGAAGAACATGATCGCGACCGGATTAACCGGCTGGATGGCCGATTTCGGTGAATACTTACCAACCGACGTTGTCTTATACGATCACTCCGATCCTAAGGTGATGCACAACAAGTGGCCGATGCTGTGGGCAAAGTGCAACCACGATGCCGTCGCTGAAGCAGGCAAGCAAGATCAGATCGTCTACTTCATGCGTGCCGGTGCCACCGGTACCCAAAAGTATACCCCGCTACTGTGGGCAGGCGACCAAAGTGTCAACTGGAGTCTTGATGATGGCTTAGCCTCAACGATTCCTGCCGCCTTATCCGCCGGGATGACAGGCAATGGTCTCACGCACAGCGACATCGGTGGGTACACAAGTCGGTATGGCAATATTCGGACTAAAGAGCTGTTCATGCGTTGGGTCGAGATGGCAGCCTTCACACCATTCATGCGCTCTCACGAAGGCAACCGTCCGGACACCAACTTCCAAGTTTACGATTCTGACGACGCGATGAATCACCTTTCACGCTATGCACACCTCTTCAAACAACTTGCGCCTTATCGTAAACAAGTGATGCAAGAAGTCACAGACCAAGGGTTGCCAGCACAACGCCCGCTTTTCCTTCATTATGAAGACGATCAGAAGGCCTACGATATTCAGTATGAATACTTGTTTGGTCGCGACTTGCTGGTTGCGCCGGTCTATCAGTCTGGAAAGACCCAATGGGATGTTTACCTTCCAGACGATGAATGGATCGACTTCTGGACAGGCAAAGTCTACCATGGCGGCCAGTATACCGTCGATGCCTCTCTAGGGACTATCCCGGTATTTTACCGTGCTGGATCAGCGTTCGCCGATTTATTTTCCAAGCTTAAAAATGTTGTTTTAAATTAACCATGACGCCACAATAAAACAAGGCGGGGGCCCCGATATCCAACTAAGGATATTGAGGTACCCGCCTTGTTTTATTGACATTGATGACTAATTTGCTAAACCAGCGTACTAGTTCTTAGAATCTGCCCAAGTCTTTTGCGCGTTAGGAAGCTTGTAAACATTTTCGCCTAACCACTTCTTGGACAACTTCTCCATCGTGCCATCTTTCTTCAGCTTAGCCAGTTCTTTGTTGACAGCCTTGTTCAGCTTCTCGTTTTGAGCGGACTTATGATAGTAGAAATGGCAATTCTTCAAGCCCAGAGATGGGGAAGCAGTCAAGCCTTTCGCCCCGCCGGCGATCTTAACGGCGTAATAAGCACAGTATGGATAGAAGACCGCGTCGTATTGCTTGTCTTGAATCTGTTTAAGGGCATCACCGGCAGTTTGGTCACCGATCGCCTTAAGGTCGATTTGTTCCTTCGGGTTGGCCTTGTTGTAATCTTCAACGATGTTGTAACGCGCATCATCACTAGAGATTGGTGCCAACTTCAGGTCCTTTTCCACGATATCTTGGAAGCCGGTGATCTTTGGTTCGTTGGTCCGGTAAATCAGACGCAGGTCGGCCAGCGCATCTGGATCAGATTGGATGTAGGTCTTCAGACGATCTTTGTTCGTCCAGTAGCCGGAAGCAGAAACATCATACTTGCCAGACTGCAAACCAATGAACGCTGAGTTTTGCGAAACCGCAGAATACTTGAACTTATATTGTGGCAGGGCCTTGTCGATCTTGTCGAACAGTTCACCTTCATAACCACCCAGCTTATCACCCTTAGCATAAGTATAAGGACGACCAGCAGCAACACCGGCGACATGAATCGTTGTCACCTTATCTTTACTTGTATCAGCCGCCTTCTTTGTCCCTAGAAAATGAGCACCAGCAACGATTGCAACAATTACAACGACGATGCCTCCGTAAAGCCAGCCGCGATTACTTTTCTTTTTAGCCATAGAATTTTCCTCCAGAATGAATGATGATCACGCCGTTTTGACGTGGTTAAAGACATGTTTCTTCGCATAAGCTTCTGCCAGTTGCAAGATCTTGGCAAAGATCCAGCAGGTGATCAGGTAAACCAATAGCGCATCGAGATAAGCCTCGAGATACTGGAAACCAAAAGATGCTAGGATATTGGATTTCCCCATGATTTCGATAATCCCGATGTTGTAAACCAGCGAGGTATCCTTAAGTAAATCAAGGAAAAAGTTCGCGAAGTTCGGGATCAGGTTCGTGATGAGTTGCGGAACGACGATGCGGATAATGCCGCGCGTCGGCGTCATCCCCACAGACAGTGCCGCTTGGTACTGGCGAAGATCGACCGAATGATATGCTGAGCGCACGGTTTCGGACAAGTTCGCCGCTGCGTTGATCGCATAAGCGGAAATTGCGATCAATGTGGCGGGCAGCCCCCCACCGCGACCGTCTAACGCAACAAGCAGACGGGGTAAGCCATAATAGACAACGTATAATTGCACAAGGATCGGCGTCCCCCGCACGAAGGAGACAAGTACGCCTAGAACTTGCGATAACACCGGTATCTGTCGCTCACGCGCAACAGCGATTAGTACCGCAAAAATCAACCCGATCACCGTTGCGACAATGGAAAGATAAAGCGTCATCGGCAACACAGCGATGAGTTTTGGAAACGTTGAAGCCATAAAGTGAAAATCCATCTACGGTTGCCTCCTTAGTTATGAATATATTTGTGTTGCTTCTGATAGTCCCGGAAAAACCATTCGATCAACAATGCAATCACCCAGTAGAACAAGGCCAGGCAGACAAAGATCTGTAGCTGATAAACCCCTTGCTTGGTGTTGGAGATATCCGAAGCTTTGACATACATGTCAGAAATCCCGATGACATAGACCAAACTGGTTGCTTTCATTAAACCGATCACCAAGTTCTGAATGTTAGGAATCGCAATCAAGAACGCTTGAGGTAAAATGATTCGGCGAAAGGCGACGCCATCGGGGATCCCCACAGCATGCGCTGCTAGAATCTGGCCTTTGTCGACTGAAAGGTAAGCTGAACGAAACGCCTCTGCCAGATATGCACCCCAACCAACAGACAGGCCGAAGATCCCAAAAATCAGTTTTTCCCAGTTGTTACTATCGATCCCGAAGAACTCGAGAAGCTTGGGTAACCCGTAGTAAGCGAGTAAGAGCATCAACAGTGGTGGTGTCCCACGAATCAAGCCGAGATAAACCTTGGCAACACCACGCGCTACTGGGTCTTCGCGTAGATTCAGCCAAGCGGTGAGCATTCCCAACAAGCTCGCGAAGAAAAACGACGCCACCAGTAGGATCACCGTGTTGGGCAAACCTTGAATCAAGGCGCTGAGAACTTTGGCTAACGACATACCATCACTTCCTATCTATCTTCAGCGATCGCAGCGAAGAATTCCTTGGCCCGAGCACTCTTAGGATGATCGAACACTTCTTCAGCCGTGCCACTTTCGAGGATCTGACCATCAGCGAAGAAGATCACTTTGGTCGCAACACTTTCAGCAAATGACATCAGATGGGTTACCACAATCATGGTCTGACCAGTTTTGGCCAGGCGATCCATATCTTCCACGACCGTCCCTACCAGTTCGGGATCCAGCGCTGATGTTGGCTCATCGAACAACACAATATCAGGACGTAATGCCGTTGCCCGGGCGATCCCGATCCGCTGTTGCTGGCCACCGGACAGCTGTGATGGATAGAAGTCTTGCTTATCAGTCAGGCCGACATTTTCCAGTGCCGCCAAGGCTTCTTTTTCTGCCTCGGCTTTGCTCTTGTTTTGCCCGTAGATCAAGCCTTCTTCGATATTTTCCAGCGCAGTCTTGTTTTTGAACAAGTTATAGTTTTGGAAAACCATCGCGGTGTGCCGCCGCACCCACAGCGTCTGTTCCTTAGTCGGATTGGCGAGGTCGATTGTTTGATCACGGAATTTCATTTCGCCGGCATCGGCGTTTTCCAAGAAGTTGATGTTGTTCAAAAACGTCGTCTTCCCGGAACCACTTGGCCCGACGACAACAATTACCTCGCCTTCGTCGATGTCAAAGTCGACGCCTTTGAGCACCTCGTTGCCTTCGAACTCTTTATGGAGATTTTTGATTGATAGTAATGCCATTGACGTCACCTTCTGTTTTCTATAATTGATGAATTGCTTCTTGCACCCAACGGATGTGTTCTGCCGGAATATCCCGCGGCACGGTGCAATCAGCACCGATGATCACACCTTTGCGACCAGCTTCTTCAACCAGCTTGCGCGCCTCAGCCTGGATCTCTTCTTTAGAGCCGCTATACAACAGATCTGAAGCCTCGTTGCCGAAACCACCAAGCACGGGCTTGCCGCCAAAAAGCTTCTTGCCTTCACCCAACGTGTAACCGTCGGCTTTGGTTGCCCAGTTAACGACCTGCAGCGGGTAATCTTTGAACCAAGTCAGATCATTAGTCGCACCATCGAAGCCGCAGACATGCAAGATGTTGAGGTCAAAGTTGGCATTGATGGCACCGATCACATCCAGATCAACAGGTTCGATCGTCTCGTCAAAGAATGTCTTGGTCTTTACTCGCGAATCTTGAATCGACTGGGTGCTGTAGTAGATCCCAGTGAGTCCGGTACCTGCCAGCTTGGCAACCAACTTCTTTGTGTCGGCACCAATGCTGTACAAGGCGTGGCGAACAGCCTCAGGATCTTCTTCATAAAGATCAGCGAAGCGCTTGTCTGCGGCTGCCAGCTCCTCAGTGTCGTGATCGATCAACGTCCACTTCAGACCCGTGAGCGGTGAGAAGACGGTGTAAAAAGATGGACGTCCTGCCGCGGCCTTAACCTGCTGTTCAGCCAACTTAACTTGCTGTGTCAGCCACGGGTTATCATCAGCCAATGGCTTGATAGCGGCCAGGTCTGCGACCGTCTTGCGGCTGAAGCCACCCGTAGCTGGATCGATAAAGTAGCCATCGGTCATTGTCTTGACGAAATCTGGATCGATTTCATCGACATAGTGCTTATGCCCGTTAACGTTTAAGTCGAACACCTCTGGATGCGCCAGCGCATCGATAAACTCACTTTTAGCGAAGTGATGCCAGAATGACACTGGAACTACCTTTTCTTCTTCGTTCTTGAACGCCTTGATAATCTCGTCGTATGCATATGCCATGTTGTTAACCCCTTTTCTTCTTCATCTCAACAGAAAAAAGCGCCTCGCAGTAAAAATATTTTTACTACGAGGCGCTTAAGCGCGGTACCACTCGTCTTCAACAGCCACCTAAATAGCTGTCCTCTGCAGGATCATCAAATCATAAATCCCTGACGCGATATCGGGCGTACCCGGATGCCGCTTAGTTACCCTCGCGCCATCTGGCAAACATTCGGACCATCTTCATCCCGACATTACTAACTGGTTACACCAACCCCAGTCTCTCTTAAAGCATTGCCATGGATTACTCATCCTTGTGCCATTAATTGTTAATCAATACAATAGCCCCTTATCAGTTGATTGTCAACTTTTTTCATTGCGAACAATGAAAAAGATTGAGTCTTGTCGACTCAATCTAGAGTTATCGCAACCACACGCAGTAACAGCGACCGATCAGCTGGTTTAACCAGGCAAGTAAAACCTGGATTATTCACCTCGGTATTTGGGACATGAAATCGCATCTGGCCGGTCTGAAAGCAACGTTTGGAGCGTTGCGAATACTGACTGAGCGGAGAAGTTGGTGATCGATGCACCACGAACAGACCG
>NZ_BAAIHN010000047.1:0-15156 GCF_054784775.1 Lacticaseibacillus boliensis | reverse complement strand
ATGGGTGTACGGACTCATAGTCGAGTTCTCCTTGTAGTTGGTCTTGTGGTGATTCCATTTTACAAGGACTCAGGCTATGAGTCTTTTCTATTTGACTAATTTGTTGCACTTGAATTGTAAATCCGTCACCCAAAAAAGCCCGCAACGAAGGCGAGCTTTCATGTTACTGATGTAATTGCTGCAAGACCTGCGACCGACGATTGGCGACCCAGTCGAGCAGTTGGTGCAAGACGTGCGCGCAAGCGGTCAAGGTCAAAAACCAAGCAACATCGAGAATGGCGTTAAACTTACGCATACGCTCACGCTTTCGGTTCAACGAAACGCTTGAGCAAAAAGATGTTGAGCGCCGCCAGCAATGCTGTTATGAATCCGAAAATCAGGATCGCCGCGTAACCCACACTATCGCTGATGTTGCTGCTGAGGATACTGCCGCCAAACGGCAACAAGATCAGTTTCTGCAAGCCATGAAGCACCCACAACACGGCAACGATCGTCACGATATACAAGATCCCAGTCAGCAAGCCACCGCGCGATTCCGGCAGAAACGCCCGGATCGTGTGGACGAGCAGGTTGTCCGTGCTGAGCAGCGCCCAGAAAAACAGGGTCATGACCAGAAACAATATCGCTACGCTTGCGACATCCCAGAACGACGCGTGAAAATGGAGCCACTTGAGCTGCCCAGACATCGCGATAAACAAAATGGTTACCGCAAGCCCGACGACCCAAAATGCGACGAAGGCGAGTGCGGTTGCGCCCTTGTTGGCCAGATAAAGCTTGGCATCACTCATCGGCAACAATCGGTACTGGGCGCGTGTCCAGACTTTTTCGTTGGCGACCGCCAGCTGGCAGAATAAGACCACCCCGGCGAGCATCAGCAAGACGAACCCCCAGCTAATGACAAGCATCGACCAAGCTTCATGGGAACCGGCGTGCCTGTTGGCGAAGATATTGATCAGCGTGGCAGCAACAGTGGCAATCAACCAGAGCCCGAGCGCTTGGACCGCTGTCAACAAGCGCCGGCGGCCAAGCGTTGTCAACAATGCAGTGAACTTAGTCATCTTGTTCACTCCCTTCATAGAAGTGCTCGTAGTAATCTTCGATCGTCTCGTGTTTTTGTTCACGGATCGCGTCAGTCAAGGCGACGTCCACGACACGCTGGTCTTTCAAAACCACCACCGTATCCAACAAGTTGGCCACGTCGGTTACATGATGATCAGAAATCAAGATGGTGGCGCCGTCTGGTTTCCAGGTGATGATACTCGTGATGATCTTCTTGCGCGTCATGCTGTCGATGCCGTCGAAAGGCTCGTCTAACAGGTACAGATCCACATTTCGCGCCAGGGTCAAGGCAACTTCGACCTTCATGCGGATCCCTTTGGACAACGCCATCAGTCGCTTGTCTTGCGGCAGATCAAGCGTCGCGGCCAAGGCATCAAAACGTTTGCGGTCAAAATCTGGGTATAATGCTTCCCAAAAATTTGCCAGCTGGGCGACGCGCTGGCGCTTGTCTGCTGCAACCAAGGCGTTGGTGAAGCTGACGTGCGCCTTGCGTTCGGTGTTAGTTGTGTTGTCGGCCATGCTGATAGCGCCGCGATAGTTGCCTGCCAACCCTGCAATCAGCCGCATCAAGGTCGTTTTACCGGCGCCGTTTGCGCCCAACAACCCGACAATGCGGTCGCGACTCAACGTCAAGTCGATGCCGTTCAATAAGGTATGCAGGTTGCGGCGGTAGACTAATCCTTGGATCGTTAATAGTTCAGCCATTAGACTCATCCTCTCGCTTGGCAATATAGTCACTCAAAGCCGTCGTCATCTGTTTGGGACTCAGCCCCAGCGCTGCCAGGTCATCATATACGCGGCTGAGTTCGCGCTCGATTGCTTCCCCGCGAATATCGCTGAGGATCGCCGAATCTTCAGTGATAAAATTTCCCAACCCGCGCTTAGAAACCAGCACCCCTGCTTGGATGAGCTCGCCCAGCGCCCGCTGAACGGTGTTGACATTGACCGTCAGATCAAGCGCCAACTGCCGCACCGCCGGCAACTTGTCACCTGGAATGAGCTTGCCGGCGATGATCTGCCTGCGGATATACAGTTCGATCTGGTAATAAATCGGGATCTTATCGTCAAATTCCATGCCGCGCCTCCCTTACTAGTGTTATAGCTTACTAGTACACTATAATGCCGTCATCGAGAAAGCACAAGCAATTTTTCGCAAAAAAATAGCCTAGCGCTCGCTAGGCAAAGTCCTTTAACAAATCCCTGCACACACTGCAATCCCCATCACCAATAAGATGGCTGCAAAAAACAGACTATAACCAATTCCTAACCCAATTAAAGCCGATGTGTTGGCATTACCAGCGACACGCACTTGTTTGAAGTTGCGATACGTTGCGAGCAACTGCCAAGCGGCTAAACCCAAAAGGACGATGCCGAACAACTTGATCATTTTGCTCATCTCCTTTACATCCTTATTGTACGCGCTTACATTACCGAATACAATGCAAAAACGGCCATCGTTTAGATGACCGTTTTTACGTTATATTCCACTATCGCTGTCCGGCAGCGTAAGTCCTCTTTGGGATGTCTTTTGGATGGTGGTGACCAACGAGTTGACCCGTTTGTCCATGACACCAAACTATCCTGATACACAGAATCTAGGGTGTGGGTGAAAGTGACGGAAGCAGGTCAATCTGACGTGGTGAGATTGCTGTTAGCGACTTGTCGCTTACAGCAAGGCGCAGGTGAAGATCCACTTGGCCGGAACGGCCAAGTTAGCTTCGCCGAGCACCCTCTCCACGACAGATTGAAACCTGCTGGAGTCGCTTTTGCCCACACCCGACCGCGATTGGTCTACAATTAACTGCACACTTACGTTGCCGGACAGCGACAATCAAGGTTTATGCAGATAAACCGCGCATTAAGAACTCAACGGACTCTGCGGTGATGGCGTCAAGATCTGGCGCCGGAGTGTCTAGCAGGATCGTTGGCAAGACGTAGCTCAAGAGCGTCCCAAAAATGTAGCGGAGGATGCGCATTGCTGGCCAATCGACCAGCTGACCGGAACGCTTCAGCGGGGCCAAGAGTTGCGAATAGTGATCGCCGATCAGCGTATCGACTTTTGCTTGCAGCGTTTGTAAGATTTCGGGATCGCGCAAGATCAGCTGCGCGAACACTTTGACTTCGCGGCGGCTGTCCATGACAAATTGCAGGCGATCATGGATCATGAACGTCAGCGCCGCCTTCAGGTCGGGCATTTCTTGAGCGTCGATGGCCTGCACGAACTCACCCATGACTTGTGGCAAAACGCCTTCGATAAACGGCGTCATGATTGCCGCCAGCAGACCTTCTTTGGTTTTGAAAACCTTATAAACCGTGCCTTCAGCGACCCCTGCCAGTGCCGCAATGTCATGCGTGCTGGTGGCTTCGTACCCTTTTTGCGCAAACAGTGTCAGGCTGGCTTTTAACACGGCCTTTTGCTTGTCTGTGAGCGCTTCGGTATCCACCGAGCTTTGGAACAGCGTCGCAACATTTTGGTTCATCTCAACAGACCTCCCGATTTGTTCATCTTACCTAGACTCGCAGACAACTGCAAGCTCAGACCTTGCGATAGCGCCGCATGCCGCGGACATTGGTAATCGTCAGAATGGCTAAGAATAACAATAAAATGCCGATATCCAGCCCCAACCCGGTCAGCTTGGTGCCGTACATGATGATTCGCGTCATCGCATCGCCGGCATAAGTCAGCGGCAGGATATAAGAGATGTCTTTGACCCAGCTGGCGAGGCTGTCCAGCGGCACGATGCCGGAGAAGAAGACCTGCGGGATCACGATGATGGGAATGAATTGCATCATCTGAAATTCCGACTGGGCAAAAGTCGACATCAAGATCCCGAAGGCCAAGGCGACCAAGGCCAACAAGAAGCTGATCACCATCACAGATAGGAGCGACCCCACAATCTGCACGCCCATGAAATACACCGTGCACATGACGATGATGACGGTTTGGATGACGGCTAAAATCCCGTAACTCATCATGTAACCCAGCACGATCTCACCACGCCGCACCGGCGTTGCCAGTAAGCGGTCTAGGGTGCCGGTGGTGCGTTCTTTTAACAGCGCCATCCCTGAGATCAAGAAGACGAAGAAGAAAACGAAAAAGCCCATCAGGATCGGCAGGATCTTATCGAAAAAGCCGGTGTTTTTATCGCCGTATTGATAGTGATTGGAGATCTTCGTGGTTGCCGGCTTCGTCTTGCTTGGCAGTTTGGTTGCAATTTGTGCGGCGGCTTGCGGCGATACCTTGGCAACCGTCGCGGACAGCGTTGCCACTGCGCCAGATAGCTTGGTGACAGTTTGTTTCAGCGTCTTCACGCCGTTGGCCGTCAGTGCCGCTTGAAAACCGGCTTTGACCAGCGCCGTCTTGGTGGCGTCTGTATTGGCATAGGTCACCGCGTAATGGTTACCGCTAGTTTGTTGGATAATGGCGTCGACTTTTTGATTTTTCAACGCCTGTTTTGCCTTGGTCTTCGTCGCGGTTTTCTTCACGGCGACGTGTTTGACATCGTTGAGGGTCGTGCGGATATTATCTGGTACCGAGACGGTCGCCACGGTCACCGAAGTCGTGGCGTTGGCTGAGAAGATCAGCTTCATCAAAAACATGATCAACACCGGCGCCACAAACATCATCGCCAGCGTCCGCTTGTCCCGCAGGAGTTCGCTGATGACACGACGCATAATATAGAATGCGCGCATTTAGGCCACCCCTTCCGCTTTGAGGAACACCGCTTCGATCGTTGCCACGCCGTAGTCTTTTTCCAGCTGTTTAGGCGAATCGAAGGCCATCACCTTGCCATCGAGCAACAACGCCACCTTGTCGACGAGCTCGGCTTCGTCCATCACGTGGGTCGTGATCAAGATCCCCCGCGCGGCGTCGCGGATTTTGTCTAGCTCCGCCCAGATCTTGCGCCGCAACGCCGGATCGATCCCGACGGTCGGTTCATCGAGCACCAACAGCTCCGGGTCACCCAGTAGCGCGATAGCCAGCGATAAACGCCGCTTCATCCCGCCGGAATATCCAGACACGCGCTTATTCAAATCAGGCGTCAGGTCAACGACCGCCGCGACATGGGTGATGGCGTCTGCCAGCACGGCTTTGGCGACACCTTTCATCCGCCCGTAAAACAGCAGGTTTTCTTTACCAGACAACGCCTCATACAGCGCGTCATCTTGGGCCATGTACCCGATTTTCCCGAGCAGTTCACGGTTAGGCATCTGCGTCTGGATCACGCTGGCGGACCCGCCGTCTGCGACTTCCATGCCCAGCGCGGTTTTGATCACCGTCGACTTGCCCGCACCAGACGGGCCGATCAGCCCCACGATTTCACCGGGATAAACGGTCAGGTTGACGTCTTCAAGCACCGTCTGCTTGCCAAAACGTTTCACCAAATGTTGCAGCGCCAATAATGGTTCACTCATGTTATCACCTCATCATTTTAGTGAGCTGCCGCTCACTTGCACCGCAAGTATACCCTTAGGTAGAAGTGAGTGTCAACTCACTCCGAGAAAAAATGAGCATCGACTCATTTTCTGTAACGCTTGACACCAAATGCCATTCAGTTATACTTACGGTGTAAAAATGATTGAGTACTTACTCAAAGATTTAAGGAGGCGCGATGATGAAACGGGCGTATTCCTATGTCGATACCGACAGCGATGTCGTGGTCAATGCCAGCCAGCCACAAACTTTGCCTGCTGATTATGACTGGCAAAACCGCCGCTTTGCTGGCATCATCAATCCGCTAGCCACCGGGTTTGCCTGGGGGTATCGCGTGGCAAGACGGGTGAACGTCATCGGCGCAGAAAAGCTAGTCCCCGGTGCGTTCGTGTATGCCAACCACACCCAGCCAATCGGCGATGTCTTCTTGCCGCGAACATGGTCCTTGCCTGTTGCCATCATCGCCGGCGCCGCCAACCTCGGGGTCCCGCTCGTCGGGCGCCACCTCGCCGCCGGCCGGGCACTACTGTTGCCAAGCACTCGGCGCCAATATCCGGCGTTTTTGCGCGCACTAAAACAACGCCACGACGAAGGCGACGTGATCGTTGTTTATCCCGAGGCCCATGTCTGGCCGTATTATACCGGCATCAGGCCGTTCGGCGCTGCGGCCTTGCACTATCCCGTCGCGCTTGACGCCCCAGTGTTCACCGCCACGACGGTTTATCTGCCGCGCCGCCACAGCCGCAAGCCCAAGCTGGTGCAGTATCTCGACGGCCCGCTACAAGTTGCCGCGACCAACCGCAAGCAGCGCCAACACGCGTTGTGGCAAGCCGTGGAAACACAACTACGCCGACGAGCGTCACAGTCGACTTATACCGGCGTCACCTACCACCAAGTGAAGGAGGCCTACCATGATTAATGTGTTGTTTTGCGGGGATGCCCGCATGCAAGACGGGTTGTTGTTAGCAACGCTGGCTTTGCTCAAGCACTCCACCGAACCCCTCCACCTCTACATTCTCACCGCCAAGATCCCAGGCTATGAACCCTTGCCTCAAGGCGCGGCCGATTTTCTGCAAACGCTCGTGCAAAGTCGCGACCCGCGCCATCAGGTGACGCGTCTGGACATCACCAACCTGTTTGAAGCAGAGCCGCCAAGCGCCAATATGGACACGATATTCACGCCTTATTGCATGTTGCGGCTGTATGCAGACCTCCTGCCAGAGTTGCCGGAACGTCTGCTGTATCTGGATACTGACATCTTGTGCCGGCGGCGATTTGGCGATTGGTACCACCAAGACTTAGCAGGCGTCGAGTTTGTCGGGGTCCTCGACCATTATGGCAAGTGGTTCTTCCATCACGAGCTGAGCACCTTCGATTACGTCAACTCCGGGGTCATGTTGCTCAATCTCGCCGCGATTCGCACCACGGGGCTGTTTGCGGCCTGTCGCAAGCGCTGTGCGACCGTCAAGATGTTCATGCCGGATCAATCTGCGCTCAACAAGCTGGCGACGGTCAAAATGCTGTCGCCGCGGCGCTTCAACGAACAACAAAAGCTCCACAACAGCACCGTTTTTCAACACTTCACCACCAGCTTCCGCCTGTTTCCCTGGGTACACACGCTGACGGTCAAGCCTTGGCAGATCGATGCCATGCACACGCAACTGCACTTGCACGCTTACGACGACTTGCTGGGCGATTACCGCCACTTGGCGCCCATGATGAAAGGATGATCATAATGATTCCAATTTTCTATTGTATCGACGACCAGTACGCACCGGTGTTTGCCGCGGCCTTGCAATCGCTGCAAGCCCATGCCCAAGACCCGCGCGGCTACCATGTTCGCGTCTTGTACACCACGCTCAGCGCCAGCAACCAAGCCGCTTTGCGTGCCCAGATCACCGATCCCAAGATCAAGCTGGAGTGCATCCGCGTCGATGAACAGTTACTCGCCCAGATCACCGACACCGGCAACAAACTGCGCTGCGACTACTTCACCTTCACGATCTACCTGCGTTTATTCATTGCAGAGTTGTTCCCAAAACTGACCAAGGCGGTTTATCTCGATGCGGACACGATCTGTCTGGACGACGTTTCCCACTTGTTCGACCAGCCGACTCGCAATAACTTGGTCGCCGCCGCAAGCGACCCCTTCATCGCCGACGACCCGATCACAGCCAACTACGCCCAAAAGGCGATCGGCGTGCCGGCCAGCGCTTATGTTAACTCCGGGGTGTTGGTGATGAATCTGCAGGCCATGCGTGAAGCCGAATTCACGGCGCATTTTCTCCAGCTTTTGCATACTTATCACTTCAAGAGCCTGGCCCCAGACCAAGACTATCTCAACGCCATCGCTCAAAACCGTATCCAGCCACTAGATGGTAGCTTCAACCGACAAGGTACGGACAGCGGCCCGGCCCGGCTGGTACACTATAATTTGTTCGCGAAGCCGTGGCACTACCAAGACGTCCCTTACGCCCAAGAATTCTGGCGTTACGCTGAGCAAACAACTTACGCGTCAACGCTCCACCAGACACTTGCCAACTACGACCAACAAGCCCAAGACACGGCGCACATGCAGACGCTGGTGGACGCAGCCGCAACCATCCCCGAGTCTGAAAACACCTTCGCCAAACTGCGCGACGCCGGCATCGCGGTGGCCTTATGACTTCTGTCAATGACAACATCCACCAGGCAATCGCCCAGCAGGCTTGGCATCGCAAGGTGATGTTGCACGATCCGGTGTTGACGCCGGCACAAAGCCAGACACTGCTCGCCCAGTGGCAACACGCCCACTGGTGGCGGCCGCTGAACACGGGGGCTGCGCGGATCGTCATGCATCTGGCGTGCACGATCATGATGGCACCGGTGCGGGTGGTCGGCCGCGAACACTTGCCTGACGATTGCCGAGCGATCGTCGTCAGCAATCATTTTGCCCCACTGGAAAACTTGGCGGTGCGCAAGGCCCTCGGCAACCGCCGGCTGTTTATCGTCAGCGAACTGACCAACTTGGCCATGTCTGGCGTGCTGGGTTGGCTAATGCGCAACGCAGATACCGTCCCGATCGCGCAAGATCTCCACTATCTCGGGCGGCAGTTTCCCCAACTGCTCGCCAAGCGCCTGCAGTCAGCGCCGGTTTTGATCTATCCAGAGCAAGCCATGTGGCCTCACTACCGCAAACCGCGCCCGGGCCAGATCGGGGCGTATCATTACGCGGCGATGTTGAAGGTGCCGGTGATTTCCTTGTTCGTGGAACAAACCGCCACCGGCAAGCTCATCGTCCATGTGCTCAACACGTTGACACCAGACCCTGCCTTGCCGCTACGTCAGGCGGCCAAGGCCTTGCGCGACGCGGACGATGCCCAGCGCCAAGCCGCGTACACCGACATCTACCACCGCCCTTACACGCTGGCCGATGACCCGCGGGATTTTGCCTAGACAACAAAGAGTCCGAGACATAATTCAAAATCACAAAATAAGCACGACTATTACAGAGATGTACGAGCAATAAAGCAACGCATCTACGTATAATGCCCCTGCCAAGCAAATCCTAAGTTTCGGGATTTACTCGTCAGGGGCATTATACACGATGCTAAAACCGCTTTATGGCTCAGCCACTACTTTAATGTTCAGTTTTAATCGGGATCAGTGCGCGGCGACGATTATGGCCGGCGGCGACAACAGTAGAAGCGGCGATCAAGCCGAGTGTCACCATGACGACGGCAATGTGAGCAGCAATATTCATATAGTCTTTCTTCCTTTCAGCGCAAGCACTCTGTTGGTTGACGTTGGTTATAGTATGCCCAAGAATCAAGGAGATTTTGTGACCAAAAGGCAAAGCTTTGGTTAAGCAGTTGACCAAAGACGTCGAAATGGTATGGTTTGGGTAAATCAGAAAGCAAGCAGGTGACATGATGGCAGAAACAGATCTCGCATTGTATGATGACAGACACTTACTCAACAAGCTGACCGCACGCCAACGACGGATCTTGGCGGCAGCGATCGACGTTTTTGCAGAAATGGGTTACGCCAACGCCAGCACCAAGCTGATCGCCCAGCGTGCAGACGTGGCAGAAGGCAACATCTTTGCCAAGTTCAAAAACAAGGCCGGGTTGCTCGATGCCATCTTGCAACCCGTGATGACCGCGGTGATCCCGGCGGTCTTCACCGCCTTTGTCGAAGGCAACTTCACGCGTGAATACGCGACGCTTGAGGCCTTCATCAAGCCCTTGGTCGCCGACCGGATCGTCTTTTTGAAGGCCAATCCCAAGGTCTTGAAGATCTTGGTCAGCGAGGTCGCTTACAGCCAGGCCCGCCGCGATCAGCTGATCGCCGCGATCCCGGCGGCACAGCGCGCGACCATTCACGCAGAACTCAGTAACCTGCGCGAGCGCGGTCTGTTGATTGACCGCCCGGACTTCGATATCTTGGGCATCTTGGGGTCGCTACTCGGCGGAGCCGCGGTCTTGTACCTCTTTTTCGGCCGTGACCCCGACGCCGAGCAACTTGCAAAAACGCTGGATAAGTCGTTGCAACCGTAAGTACATTATTCACCACAAAAGTACCGCCAGACGCTGATCTGGCGGTACTTTTGCATAGCGGCCCCGATAACTTATCTTCAGGCTTGGGGCAAGTGCACCATTTCCAACACAGCGGTGGCGCAATCGGCGCCTTTGTTGCCACCTTTGCCGCCAGCGCGGTTGATGGCTTGTTCCAAGGTGTCGGTCGTCAACACGCCAAACATCACCGGCACCGGGCCGTCCAGGCTGACGCTTGCTAATCCGCGGGCGGTTTCACTGCAAACATAATCGTAATGCGACGTTTCACCGCGGATCACGGCGCCCAAGGCGATGATGCCGTCGACGGTATTGGTCGCCCCCATCTGTTTGGCCGCCCGTGGCAATTCGAAGGCGCCCGGCACCCACCAAGTGGTGATGTCTCCCGTTGCCACCCCGTTGCGTTGCAAGGCGGCCTTCGCCCCTGCCAACAGCCGTTGGGTGATCAAATCATTGAATTGCGCCACGACGATCCCGATCCGTAACCCGCGACCGTTCGTGTCGCCTAAATAATCCGTCATGTTAATCGACCTCCTTGAGTAAGTGATGGAGCTTATGCTTTTTGGTGACTAAATATTGCTGGTCTTCCGGCTGGACCGGCACCTCCAGCGGTTGCCGAGTCCGTACTGTGATCCCCAACGCTTCTAGCTGGGCGATCTTGTCTGGGTTGTTTGTCAACAGATCCACGGTATCGATCTGCTTTTGCCCCAAGATCGCCGCGACCAAGCCGTATTGGCGCTGATCTGGGGCAAAGCCCAGGTGGACGTTGGCTTCGACGGTGTCGAAGCCTTGTTCCTGTAAGTGGTAGGCCCGCAACTTGTTCGCCAGGCCGATCCCACGCCCTTCTTGCCGCAGATACAACACCGCGCCTTGGCCGGCAGTCGCAATGGTTTGCATCGCCTTGGCCAGCTGAGCGCCGCAGTCGCAGCGCTTGGAGCCAAACACATCCCCGGTCAAACATTCCGAATGGATCCGCAACAACAGCGGCGTCCGCGGTTTGATCTCGCCATAGCTGAGCAACAGCGTCGGTTCGCTTTCGCCAGGTGTGGCAAAAGCTTCCAGCGTGAACAGCCCGTATGCTGTTGGCAAAGCCACCTTGGCGATCGCCTGAACCACCGTCGGATCGCACATGTAGCGATAGCTTTTGATATCTTGGATCGATAACAGTGGCATCTGCACGCCTTCTGCAAACGGCTTGAGTTCCTTGCGTCGCGCCATGGTGCCGTCTTTTTTCAAGATCTCGCAGATATACGCCACCGGCTGTGCCCCGGCCAGCTTAGCCAGGTCCACCGCAGCTTCCGTGTGGCCTGAGCGGCCCAAAGTGCCATCTACGGCGGCAATCAGTGGAAAAACGTGTCCCGGATGGTAAAAGTCGCCGGACTCAGCCTTCGGGTCTGCGAGTTGGCGGATCGTGTCGGCACGATCGACCGCCGAAATCCCAGTCGTGGTCGTTTTAGCATCGGTGCTGACGGTAAAGGCGGTCCCAAAGGCATCCGTGGCGTCTGCCACCATCGGATGCAAGCCCAGACGCTGGGCGACAGCCGGCGCCATGGGCACACACAACAACCCGCGGGCCTTGGATACCATGGTATTGACGCTTTGTTGGGTGGCGTATTGCGCCAGGCCGATCATGTCGCCTTCTGCTTCGCGCTGGTCATCATCGGTCACGATGACCAACCCACCTTGTTTCAAGACAGCTAACGCGTGTTCCACACGCTGTTTCAGATTATTTTTCATCTTCGAACTCCTTTTGAGCCACCAGGTATTTGCCGAGAATGTCCGTTTCCAGATTGACGCGCTGATTCACGGCCAGTTCCCCTAGCACGGTTTCCTGTAACGTGTGCGGGATCAAGCTCACGCCAAACGTGGTTGCCGTCACCGTCGTCACCGTCAAGCTCACGCCGTTGACGGCGATGCTACCTTTGGCCACGATGTACGGTCGCAAAGTGGCGGGAAAGGCAAAGCGCAACACCACCGCGTTTTGCTCTTCTTCGCGGCTGACCAACCGGCCGGTCGCATCCACATGGCCGAGAACAAAATGGCCGTCTAAACGGCCATTCGCCGCCAGCGCCAATTCCAGATCGACGCGCTGGCCGACACCCAGGTCGACCAGGTTCGTGCGGCGGATCGTCTCTGGCATCACGTCGACGGTAAAGCCACTCGGCGTCAACGCCGTGATGGTCAAACAGATGCCGTCGATTGCCACGCTATCGCCGATGCGGCTGTGTTCTGCCGCCGTCAGCGGGGTGGCGATAGACAAGACCGCGGTTTCGCCTTGCACGTTGGTTTCAACAATGTGGCCGATTCCTTGAATGATTCCGGTAAACATTAGACATCCCTCCTGTAGGTGAGCTTAACGTCGCCGCCCAAGCAACGCATGTCGGCCAGCTGCCACCTCATGGTTGCCGAAGCCGGCCCTTGTGCCACCGGTAAGGCATCGCCGCCCAGCGTTAGCGGCGCCACATAGACGATCAGCTGCTCAGCCAACCCGGCCGCCAAAAACTCGGCTTGCAGCCGACTGCCGCCTTCGACTTGTAGCGCCTGGATCCCGTGTTCTGCTGCCAACGCGCACACGGCCTGTGGTGTCCAGTGGTCGGCGGGAAAAACTTGCACATGTGCCGGCCAATCACGCGTCGAAGGCGTTTCACTGAGTAGCCACACTGGTGCACTGGCATCTGTCAGCAACCGCAAGTCTTGCGACAAAGCGTCTGCGTTGCGCACCATGGCGATTCGCACCGGGGGATGCGCAAGTGCCTGCGTCCGCACCGTCATGCTGGGATCATCGATCAACAGCGTATGTTCACCGACCACGATTGCCTGTTGTTTGGCACGTTCAGATTGGCTGTCCAAAAACGCCGCCTCCCCGCTCAAGCGGGTCCGCTCCGGTTGGTTCGCGTTCAACTTGCCGTCGACACTGGCGGCATATTTGAGCGTCACCAAAGGCCGCTGGTGCTGATAAAAAAAGTTATACGCGTGGTTTAACCCGCCGGTCTCACCCATGACGGAAACGGCGATCCCGGCTTTTTGCAAGATGGCGATCCCTTTGCCGGCGACTAGCGGATTAGGATCGCGCTGGCCGATCACCACCTTCGCCACGCCGGCTGCCACCAGCCGGTTGGCGCACGGCGGCGTCTTGCCATAGTGGCTGCAAGGCTCCAACGTCACATACATGGTGGCGCCTGAAGCCAGCTCTGGGTCTGGCAACTGCGCCAAGGTATCGACTTCTGCATGCGCTTGGCCGAAGCGGTGATGGTAGCCTTGTGCCATCACCCGGCCTTCGCGCACCAGCACGGCGCCGACTTGCGGATTGGTCCAAGTCTGATTCGCCCCGCGGCGCGCTTGTTGCCACGCGAGTGCCATGAATTCTGAATCTGAAATCATATTCCACCTCCATAAAAAATGGCCTCGCAAGAATTTGCGAGGCCATGATTGAAAGCTAAATAAGATCTCATCCGAGGAGCACAGCAAAAAAAGTGCCCACAAAATGGAATGAAAACTCGTTTTCTTCTCCCATCCAGACTCTCACTGTCGGTCCCAGACTCTCACTGGGTCCACCGCTGATCGCGGGTCACGGACTTCTGCTTGCACAGTCACCGTCGGTCGGGAATTACACCCTGCCCCGAAGAAATCTATTCAGTTAACGGTTTCAGATTACACTATCTGTTTGATTACTGCAAGTAAATAGGTATGAGCTGGAGAAAATCAGCACTGGTGTAACGTCAGCGCGAATTTTCCGTTCTTACTGTTCCCCAAAGTCACAATATTGCCAGTCTTGCGCATGACACCTTTGGATTAAAACGATGCCATCACCTACTGTAACTTTTCCCTTTCTGCCTTTGAGATCACAATCCAAATTCTACGGAAGTAGCAGCCCAGTACAATACTTATAAGTTGTGAGACCAAAACTGCGAGATAGCAATCACCGCGACGATAGTGACGACTAAAGGTTGCAAGGAAAAAAGGCGGCTTGCAACCACCCATTCTGAGAATCAGTCTTGATGATCGCACTCGGTGTTCAGTGAGGTGGTCAAGTCAAAAAGCCAGCTGGTGACCTGATCGTCGGCGGGGCCGAGCCAGACCGGACGCAACAGCGTCAAATCATCGTTGAACTCGTCCACGAGTCCTTCGACAATGGCCACGCAGTTTTTCAGGCTCGCCAAGGTGAGGGCGCGACTGCTTTGGTCGTAAGTGGCCGCGAGTTGATTTCGCTCGGACGACATCAGCTTGTTCCAGACGTTTTTGAATTTAACGCCTGGATCAAAGTGCCCGTCTTGCTCAAGCGTTTGACGGTAGGCGAAAAGCTTGAGAATCTGCGGCCGCAGGTGCGCGTTGACCTGCTCATTAGCGTACAGCAGGTTGTTCCGCGAAAGGCCCTTGACCACGTTGCCGGCGACCCAGAAGAATTCGTTGAGTACTGATTCGTAGTCCGCCTGCGTCGGGACCGGCAGAAAATGGCTTGCCGCGTCAGTCTTTCTCGGCGTGACACGGCCTTTGCCCTGCCGCCAGATGATTGCGTTCAGATGGTCACCGGCGAGATACGCAGCTTCGTCTGCAGACGGCGCGATCTTCCAATCGATCCGCCGCGTGCCTTGATAGCGGGTCAACCAGGATTGCCATGCGCCAGTGGCCGGGCCGAACAGGTGCATGTCATACAGGTGTTGAACCAGCTTGGGCGTGCCCAGCGCGTTCACCCAGCCCATTGCGTCTACCTGCGCAGGTTTGGCGGCAAATAATGTGACATCCAAGTCGGTCCATTCGTCTGGCGTCTGATTGGGATCGTTGCCAGACCCTTCGGTACCAATGGCCAAGATATTTAAATCTTTTTCCGCTCGCTCAATAATTTTGTCGATGTCAGCCATGTTGCGCCTCCGTTAGTGTTTGTTTCCATTATACTGATTTACTGTCTCGCCAAAAAAGTTCTATACATCCGAGATGCACTCAATTATGTTTTCTTACCCGATCAGCGTCAGTCACTTATCTAAACCTGGATTATTCACCTCGGTATTTGGGACATGAAATCGCATCTGGCCGGTCTGAAAGCAACGTTTGGAGCGTTGCGAATACTGACTGAGCGGAGAAGTTGGTGATCGATGCACCACGAACAGACCG
>NZ_BAAIHN010000046.1:0-15321 GCF_054784775.1 Lacticaseibacillus boliensis | reverse complement strand
TTTCTCCACGCTCAGATGGGGTTAGGTGGTGACCTTTAACGTGAGGCGTGATAAGCTGGTCTTGCATCAAGACATCCTTCTTTCATTGTTTGTATGGTAGCTTCAATGATAACAGGACTTTTGTCTTAGTGTTTTTTATCGTCTCAAATTTGAGGCGATGGTGGCTAACTTGATTCTAAAACGCGGGTTCAAAATGAAAATACAAAAATATTGATTTTCATGCGCATTGCCTGATGACTTTTGACCAAAACTGTCGTAAGATGCTCGGAGTTGAAGAAATCGGTTTCGCAAAGGAGGGGTAGTGTGCGCACGTTAACAAAAGGCAATCCATTGAAATTGGTGATTTTATTTACCATTCCACTTTTAATTGGGAATGTCTTTCAACAGCTATATAGTTTTATGGACGCGCTGATCGTCGGCCGGACCATCGGCAAAGACGCATTGGCGGCAGTTGGGGCCACTGGGAGTATCAACTTTTTGATCATTGGGTTTGCCCAAGGGACCACCGCCGGGTTATCGGTGCTCACTGCTCAAGCCTTTGGGGCCCGCGATGAACGCGGCGTCCGGAAAAGTTTTGGGTCGAGCATTTGGATCAGTATCGCCATCACCGCGATTTTAACCGCGATTTCTGTATCGATGACCCGACCGTTATTGGAATTGATGCAGACACCACCGGAAATCATCGATCAATCCGTCGCTTTCGTGCGGGTCATTTTCATCGGGGTATTTGCCTCGATGGCGTTCAACTTGTTGAGTAACATGATGCGCGCGTTAGGCGACTCGCGCACGCCGTTGATTTTCTTGATCATCGCCACCGTGGTGAACATCGCCTTGGAATTGCTGTTTATCTTAGGTTTCCATTGGGGTGTGGCTGGCGCTGGTTGGGCAACGGTGATCGCGCAAACTTTCTCAGCGATTTTGTGTTGGTTGTTCATTAAAAAGCGCATCCCGCTATTAGTCATTCGCAAGCAAGATCTCGCTTTTGATTGGCAAAGCATTTTAGAACACCTCAAAGTCGGTTTGCCGATGGGCTTTAGTATGTCGATTATTGCCATCGGCTCGGTGATTTTGCAAGTGATGCTCAATACCTTAGGGACAGATGCGGTTGCGGCATACACAGCAGCTGGGCGGATCGGTCAGTTGGCGACGCTGCCGGCATCGTCGTTTGGCCTTGCGATGGCAACTTTTGCAGCGCAGAACCTCGGCGCGCGCGAATACGGTCGGATTCGCCGTGGGGTGCATCAAACGTTAGCCCTTAACGTTGGGGGTATCGGCCGTACTTGGCGCGTTGATCATTATGTTTGGCAAGCCCTTGGTCAACTTGTTCTTAGGCCCCAACCAGCCTGCCGTCACCGCACTGGCGCAAACTTACTTCCATTACAATGCCAGCATGTATTGGCTACTCGCGATTTTGTTCACCATGCGGAATCTGTTGCAAGGTTTGGGCAAAACCATGGTGCCAACTGTTGCTGGGTTGTTTGAATTGTTGATGCGTGCTTTTGCTGGGATCGTGTTGGTCACGCACTTGGGCTTTGCTGGACAATCCACTGGCTTGGATCGGCTCGGTATTCGTGTTGGTCAATGTGTACTTCCGAACGATGAAGAAGATCCGGCAACAAGAAGACCGACAAGCCGCAAAAAAAGCGACCGAGGCGGCGCAAGATCCGATTTGAAAATTGATCGTGCGTCAAAAAATTAAGGTCAAAAAAACCGGGATGATTGGTGAAAATAAGCAGTCGTCCCTGTTTTTATGCGCATTGAGTTCTGTGATATTTGACAATGGTTTATGAAAATATCCTGCAATAGTTATCGTCAACTTATTCGGGAGCTTAAGGCAACTTTCGGTCATCCAAGACCGAAAAAGTGCAAGCGAAAAGCCGTACAGGAACTTTGGCGAGTGATCGTACGGCTTTCTAGCTTTCACTATTAGACTGTAGTCATCGGCCGCCGCCATTGAGGCGGAAGCGTAGCCCATATCGTTGACGCGGTATGGGTTTTTAATACCCAAATGATAACATGGGTGTCATGTCGGATGCAATCTTCATGCTTTAACGGGTGAAGACGCCAACAGCACACAAAGTCCACAAAACAGTTTCCCATTTCGTGGGCTTCTGGCTTTTACGCCATTCAATATCCAATTACGTCCAAACAGTTACCATAATGTATCCAAGTACGTTTCTGCGTAGCCCTAGGGGATTGGCCTTAGACCACTTTGATGGCTAATAGGCTCTGCATTGCCTTTCGCCCACAGACGTCGACTTGCTTCCCATGTCACCATGAGGAAATCGATCCGGTGTAATCGAATGAGTTCCGAAGAACCCTTCACAGTGCCGGCACTTTGATGCTAGAGATCCAATGACGACCAACAGTTAAGCTGGGGTCACTGCGGATCAGTCTCACTGGGCCTGCGGGGATCTGTCCCCCGTTGCGAAGAGTTTCAAGCAGCGTGCGCTAAGTTGCTTTCTCCACCTTGTTAACGCGTTCAGTTTACCACCCTTGTTTCACCCTGACAAGACTAACGATTATAAACGTTTTTCCTAAATTTCCATCAAAAGGCGAACTGTGGTTGATCAATCGCGGTTTAGCTTGTGTTCAACTAGGGTATTTTGTCGAAAAAGTTGTGAATCGCCACTGCCATGTTGTGTTTGCGGTATAATCGACTCACTTAACTTGTGGAGGACGACTGATACCAACTGCTGACGAAATTTTTGAAGCAATCAAACAAGATTCGGCTAACGCTGAGTTCACTAAAGCTGGGATCGAACCGCTGTATCATGTAGAACCAGAGGCGACGATTTTGATCGTGAGCCAAGCCCCTAGCCGCTCTGCCCAACTGGCGAAAACATATTGGCGCGATGCTTCAGGGGATCGTTTGCGCGAGTGGATGGGTGTGACTTCAGCCGAGTTTTATGATTCTGGAAAAATTGGCGTGGTGCCGTTGGACTTTTATTATCCAGGCCGGGGTAAAAGTGGCGACTTACCGCCGCGCAAAGGGTTTGCGGATCGTTGGCATAAACCGATTTTACAATTGATGCCTCACGTGAAGCTCACCTTGTTGATCGGCATGTATGCAGTGAAATATTATTTACCGAACCGCGAAAAGACGCTAACGGAAACGGTGCGCAACTTTGAAGCGTATCAGCCGTACTTTCCGTTAGTTCATCCGTCGCCGTTGAATTATGGTTGGCTGCACAAAAATCCATGGTTTCAACAAAGTGTGCTGCCGCGCTTACAACAAGAAGTGCGCAACTTACTTTAAATGATGATTGGTCTAGTTGAAAAGACTAGACTTTTTATTTGGGACGATTCTGATACCGGTAACAACGAGCCGTGGCTTGCAAGGCGTGCCGGCATTCCCGTATTCTATACCTAGCATATATTTGACGGAGGAGGCGACATTTTGGAAAATTGGTATAATCATGCGATTATCTATCAAATTTATCCGAAATCTTTTCAAGACAGCAATGGCGATGGCATCGGCGACTTACCGGGCATTATTCAACGCATTCCCTATTTAAAAACGCTTGGCATCAATACGGTTTGGTTGAATCCCGTATTTACCTCGCCACAAGTGGACAATGGCTATGACGTGGCAAACTACTATGCCATCGATCCAGATGTCGGCACCATGGCGGATATGGATGCGTTGATCAAAGCGCTACATGACGCCGGCATTCATTTGTTACTCGACTTTGTGATGAATCATACGTCTGATCAGCATCCTTGGTTTCAAGATGCAATCAAGCATCCTGGCAGTTTATATCGCGATTATTATATTTTTGCCGGGGATCACGATCAGCGTCCCAACAATTGGGGCAGCTTCTTTGGCGGCTCTGTGTGGGCTAAAGATCCAGCGGGCACCGGGAAATCATATTTCCACTTATTTGATCGGCACATGCCAGACTTGAACTGGGCAAATCCTGAAGTGCGCCATGCGATGGGCGATATTGCAGATTTTTGGCTGAAAAAAGGGATCGATGGGTTGCGCGTGGATGCCTTTATCCACATCGCCAAAGCGCGGTTAGATCAAGATTTCCCAACGGCAGATGGCTCACGCGAACCTGTCGTGGCCGAACCATTTTTTGCCAATTTGCCGCAAGTGCAAACTTGGTTGCGGCCATTTACCGAGCGCATCAAAACCGATTATCCGCAAGCTTTCTTGTTAGGCGAAGCCGCCAGTGCCGATGTGAATTTGGCGGCAGCTTATACCGATCGGTTGATGGATAGCGTGGTGACGTTCCGCTACTTTAAAGAAGATGAGTCGCAAGTCGATCCCACATATCCTGCGCAATACCAGCCTAAACCATTGGATTGGCAAGCCTTCAAGCAAACCCAAGCCGTGTGGCAACAAACCTTATCAGCGATGCCGACGCTTTATTGGAGTAACCACGATATGCCGCGCCTCCTTGGTCGCGTCGCCAAAAATTCACTAACAGCGCGGAGTTTGGCGATGTTGATGTATTTGCAACGCGGGATCCCGATCATTTATTATGGCGAAGAGCTAGGCATGACCAATTTACAATTTGATTCAGTTGAAGCCTTTCAAGATCAAACCGTTGACCCTTGGGTAAAAGCGGCCATTGCGGCTGGACAAACCAAAGTCCAAGCATTGCAACAAGTCTCTGCCACCCATAAACTGCCGGCTCGTGGCGGTATGCGTTGGGATACCACTGAAAATGCCGGATTTACGACTGGCACGTCTTGGCTGCAAGGTAAAAGCATTGATACACCAACGGTTGCACAACAATACGATGATCCAGACAGTCAGCTGAATTTTTATCGCGAGTTGTTGAAACTCAAGCAAACAGATTTGTTCAGTGATGGGGATTATCGCTTGTTGACTACAGATGCCAATAGTTATGTGTATCAACGCCAATTCCAAAATCAAAAGGCGATCGTCGCCGTATCGATCGGTGATGCGTCAGTGATCGATTTGCCTAAAGCGCGTTATGATATTCGATTAGAAAATGGTACCGTGCAACTGTTGAACCAACAGCTGCGCCTCAGTGCTGGTGCCAGTGTTGTTTTGATCACGGAGGAATAATATGTTAATTTCTGCAATGGCTCATCGTCCCGAAAGCGAAGATTGTTTCTTGATCGACGCGCATCAAGTCCGGCTCAGATTCAAAACCGCCCTTGGTGATGTTCAAAATGTGACCGTTTTATATGGGGATCCTTATTGGAATTTACCCGACGAAAATGGCGAGTATCATTTTACTTATTCAAAAGCCCCGATGATTAAAATTGCCAGTGGTCAAACCCATGATTACTGGGCAGTGACGTTGAAGCCACCTTATCAGCGCATCCAATACTTATTTGCCGCGACAGATACTGAAGGTAAAACGGTGTTGTTTGGCGATCGGGGACCACGCGTTGATAATGAAGCTGAGCGGATCGAAGCGGCTAACTACTTTCGACTGCCTTATTTTCACGAAATCGATCGCACAAAAACGCCAACTTGGGTCAGTGAAACCGTGTGGTATCAGATCTTCCCTGAACGCTTTGCCAATGGCAATCCCAGCTTGAATCCGGAAAACTGTTTGCCATGGCAGCCAGAAGACCATCCTGGTCGCGACGATTATTACGGCGGGGATCTGCAAGGCGTGCTGGATCACTTAGACGACTTGCAAGACCTCGGCGTGAACGGCCTATATTTCTGCCCGATTTTTAAAGCCAGTTCCAACCATAAATATGACACGATAGATTATTTGGAAATCGATCCAGCCTTTGGTGACAAAGCCTTGTTTGCCAAATTGGTGCATGAAGCCCATGCTCGCGGCATGCGCGTGATGCTTGATGCGGTGTTCAACCATATGGGTTATGCGTCGATGCAATGGCAAGACGTGTTGCAAAACGGTCAAAAGTCGCGTTTTGTGGATTGGTTCCATATTCATGATTGGCCGCTGTTACCATACCGCGATCCAACGCTTGGTCAAGGGGATCCGCAATTTGACACCTTTGCTTTTGGTCCGGGGATGCCGAAGCTCAACACTGCCAACCCTGAAGTGCAAGCTTACTTATTAGAAATCGCGACTTATTGGGTCAAACAATTTGATATCGATGCTTGGCGCTTAGATGTCGCCAATGAAGTCGATCATCATTTCTGGCGTCAATTCCATGATACTTTGATCGCCATCAAACCTGATTTTTACATTTTAGGGGAAGTGTGGCACTCAAGCCAACCATGGCTCAATGGTGACGAGTTCTCAGGCGTGATGAATTATGCCTTCACGCAACAAATCGAAGACCATTTCTTAACTGGCGTCAGTGATGCGCAAACGATGCTGGCCCGCTTAAGTGATCAGTTGATGTTATATCGCGATAATGTCAATTCTATGATGCTCAACATGCTGGATTCGCATGATACGCCGCGTTTGTTAACAGTGGCTGGCGGCGACTTGGATCGCGCACTGCAAGCTTTGGCGTTTACCTTCTTACAAACTGGGACGCCGTGCATTTACTATGGCACGGAAATGGGCATGTCGGGAGAAAATGATCCCGATGATCGTAAACCGATGGACTGGTCAAAATTGCATCAGTTAACTTGGCAACGTGTGCACGCATTAGTGGCACTGCGGCGGGAATACGCTGAGCTATTAGGCAATGGGACCACGACGTATGCCTTAACGGATGCTGGCCTGATCAAGGTCACGCGCCAGTTAGCGGGTCAAACACTCGTTGGGTATTTCAACACCACGGATCAAGGGGTGGCGATTTCTGCTCAACCATTACTGCAACAAGGATTTGAGGCTGGTATTTTAAGTCCTAAAGGTTTTATTGTTCGCACACAATGAAATCCTGATAACGGTAACAAAGGGTTTCACCATATAAAAACGCTTTCCTGCCTGCTACACTAGTAAGTGTTAAAAGCGAAACGGAGTGAGTGCAAATGAATGCAAAGCGATTATTCAACATCGACCCTTGGTTGGTGGCAACGCATCAACTAGATAAAACCAATAAGCGCCTGCAAGAATCACTGACCGCCATCGGTAATGGGTATATGGGCATGCGAGGTAACTTTGAAGAAGGTTATTCCGGTGACACGTTACTGGGGACCTACTTAGCAGGCGTGTGGTTCCCAGATAAAACCCGCGTTGGTTGGTGGAAAAACGGTTATCCTGATTATTTTGGCAAAGCCATCAACGCCCCAAGTTTTATCAACTTAGGCATCACCATTAACGGCGTGGCGTTGGACCTCGCGAAAAACAACTTCCGCGATTTCAACTTACAACTCGACTTACATCAAGGTAAGTTGACCCGCAGCTTTGTATACGTCGCCGATGACGTCGAAGTCGCGTTTGAATTAGAACGATTCGTTTCCAATGCGATGCAACAAGCTGGGCTGATCAAAGTGGCCGCTAAAGTCTTGAAAGGCTCAGCGGAGTTGAAGTTTGATGCCGCAATAGATGGCAATGTCACCAATGAAGATGCCAATTACGACGAACACTTCTGGATCCCGCAACATGAAGATGCCGTCAAAGGTTCGATTCAGCTTGAAACCAAAGCCAATCCTTTCGACGTCCCACAGTTTACGGTATTACTCAAACAAGCCTTGAAGGTGGATGGCGCAACAGTTGAAGGCATGCGAACCTCAGAACCTGGTCGTTTGGATGAAACCTTGAGTTACGATTTAGCTCAAGGTGATGATCTTACCATTGAAAAACGCGTGATAGTGTTGACCAGCCGCGATGTTGAACCAGCAAAGCAACCGGCTAAAGCCGACCAGCTGATGGCTAAACTGTTACCACAAAGTTTTGACCAAGCACTAGCCGCTCATGAGCAAGTTTGGGCAAAGCGTTGGGCACAATCAGATGTGGTGATTGATGGTGATCCTGCCGCACAACAAGGCATCCGCTTCAGTATTGCGCAACTGTTTATGACTTATTACGGCGAAGATACGCGCTTAAACATCGGACCTAAAGGCTTTACCGGTGAAAAATATGGCGGTGCCACTTATTGGGACACCGAAGCGTATGTGGTGCCGATGTACTTGGCGGTGACCCCACCAACAGTCACTCGAGCCTTGCTACAATACCGGCATGACCAATTGCCAGGCGCTTATCACAACGCCCAACAACAAGGACTGGCCGGGGCATTGTTCCCGATGGTGACTTTCAACGGGATCGAATGTCACAACGAATGGGAAATCACGTTTGAAGAACTGCATCGCAATTCCGACATCGCCTTTGCCATTAAGCAATACACGGATTACACCGGTGATGAAAGTTACGTCAATGGTGATGGTATCGATGTGTTAGTTGGTGTCGCTCGGTTCTGGGCAGATCGGGTGCATTTTTCCAAGCGCCATCAACAATATATGATCCATGGCGTTACCGGTCCCAACGAATATGAAAACAATGTCAACAACAACTGGTTTACCAACACCATGGCCGCTTGGGAGTTGCAATACACCCTTGAGCGCCTACCAAAAGCGGATGTTGATAAAGTTCAGGCGTTGGCAGTGACGGATGATGAAAAAGCACATTGGCAAGATATCGTCGATCGCATGTATTATCCAGAAGATAAAGACTTGGGCATTTTTGTTCAACACGATACCTTCTTGGATAAAGATCTGCGCCCGGCTAGCTCGATCCCAGCCGATCAACGCCCATTGAATCAACACTGGTCATGGGATAAGATCTTGCGCTCGCCATTCATCAAGCAAGCCGATGTTTTGCAAGGCATTTACTTCTTGAATGACCGCTTTACCCGTGAGCAAAAAGAAGCCAACTTCGACTTCTACGAACCAATGACAGTGCATGAATCTTCCTTGTCCGCTTCGATTCACGCGATTTTAGCTGCAGAACTGGGCAAAGAAGAAAAATCCGTTGAACTCTATGCCCGCACGGCGCGGTTGGATTTGGATGACTACAACAACGACACTGAAGATGGGCTACACATCACGTCCATGTCTGGTGGTTGGTTAGCCATCGTCCAAGGCTTTGCAGGGATGCGTTACACTGGCGGACACTTGAGCTTTAAGCCGTTTGTACCAAAAGGCTGGACACATTATAGCTTTACCTTGAACTATCGCGGTCGCTTGATTGCTGTGGATGTGGCGAATGAAACCACATTGAAGCTAGTCAGCGGTGATCCGATCGATGTCTTGGTGAATGATAAAACGGTGCACTTAAGTTAAGGAGGGGTTGCATGCTCAAAGGGTTAATTTTTGATTTGGATGGCGTGATCGCAGATACGGCGCGCTTCCACTTACAAGCATGGAATCAACTGGCCCAACGCCTTGATATCGTGCTACCACCAGAAGCAAATGACGCCTTGCGTGGACGTTCGCGGATGGATTCGTTGAATTTGATTTTGGGTTATGGCGATAAAGTTGATGCGTATTCCGATTACGAAAAAGCTGCCTTTGCCCAAAGCAAAAACGACTTATACCTGCAGCTCATTCAAACATTGACACCAGCAGACATTTTGCCAGGCATTGCGCAACTATTACAAGATGCCAAGGCACTTGGCTTACACGTGAGCATCGCCTCAGCATCCAAGAATGCGCCGACGATTTTGAAACACTTGCAACTCGACAGCGCATTTGATGCCATCGTTGATCCCGCTAAATTGCATCGCGGCAAACCAGATCCTGAGATCTTCATCTTGGCCCAACAAGCGTTGAACTTGCAAGCAGATGAAGTGATCAGCTTTGAAGATGCGTCAGCTGGCGTTCAAGCCATTAAAGCCGCCAATCAATTTGCCGTTGGTATCGGGGATGCGCAAGTCTTAAAGCTTGCTGATTATATCGTGGCCAGTACCGCAGACTTGCAGTTAAGCAAAATCGTTGCAGCTTTTAAGGAGGTAAGCGCGTGAGTTGGTGGCAAAACGCAGTCGTTTATCAAATTTATCCCAAGTCTTTTCAAGATAGCAATGGTGATGGGATTGGGGACTTGCCTGGGATCATCAGCCGTTTAGATGAACTACAACAATTAGGTATCGATGCGATTTGGTTGAGCCCAGTGTATCAGTCGCCTGGTTTTGATAACGGTTACGACATTGCCGATTATGAAGCCATCGATCCGCAGTTTGGGACGATGGGGGATATGGATACCTTGATCGCCGAAGCCAAAAAACGCAACATTCGCATCATCATGGATCTGGTGGTCAACCACACGTCTGATCAACATGCATGGTTCAAGCAATCGCGGTCTTCGCGAAATGATCCTAAGCGTGATTGGTACGTCTGGCGCGATCCAGTTGATGGACACGAGCCTAACGACATGACGTCAACGTTTTCTGGATCGGCTTGGACGCTGGATGAACAAACCGGTCAGTATTACTTGCATCTGTTCAGTCCGCAACAGCCGGACCTCAACTGGGAAAATCCTGAGGTACGTCATGCAGTCTATGCGATGATGAATCGCTGGATCGATCGTGGCATCGGCGGCTTTAGACTTGATGTGATCGACTTGATCGGCAAAATTCCAGATCAAGATATTCGCGAAAATGGCCCACACTTGCATGAGTACTTGCAAGAAATGAACGCCGCTACCTTCGGACGGGCCGATTTTATGACAGTGGGTGAAACTTGGGGCGCTACACCTGAAATTGCCAAGCAGTATTCAGATCCTGAGCGCCATGAGTTGTCGATGGTTTTCCAATTTGAAACCATGCAACTGGATCAAAAACCTGGTGAGCCCAAATGGCATACCATGCCATTAGATCTGGATCTGTTCAAGCAGACTTTGATCAAGTGGCAAACCGAGTTGGATTATCAACATGGTTGGAACAGCTTGTTTTGGAACAATCACGACTTGCCGCGGATCGTGTCGCGGTGGGGCAATGATGGCCAGTATCGGGAACGCTCAGCTTCAATGTTTGCCATTTTGCTCCACTTGATGCGCGGGACGCCTTATATTTACCAAGGCGAAGAAATTGGCATGACCAACCGGCCAGTGACCAGCATCGATCAAGTCAATGACATTGAAAGTCGCAACTGGTATGCCGAACAATTAGCCCAAGGCCAAAGCGCTGACACCTTGATCCAGCAGATCAATACCATGGGTCGAGACAATGCGCGCACACCGATGCAATGGGACACCACACCACATGCCGGTTTCACGACTGGCACCCCGTGGCTAGCAGAAAATGCCAACTACGACCACATCAATGTCAAACAAGCACTGGCTGATCCTAATAGCGTTTGGCATGTGTATCAGCGCTTGATCCAACTCCGTCATCAAAACCCGATCGTCGTTCATGGTGATTTTGAACCACTGACCACAGACTCCGGGGTGATGGCTTATATCAGAAGCTTTGAAGGTGAACGTTGGCTAGTTGTGGCCAACTTAACCGATCAGCCTCAGCATTTTGACCAACCGAATATTAGCGAGATCTTGTTCGCCAATGTTGAACCAATCACCACCCAGCTTCAACCTTATCAAGCTTACATCGCCAAGTTGGCGCAGTGAGTGTCGCAATTATAAAGATATTTTGGGGAGGAACAAAGATTATGAAAACTTGGAAAAAAGTGATGTTAGGTAGCGTCACCTTGCTCGCATCCATGGCTTTGGTCGCTTGTGGTAAGAGCTCAAGCTCAACGGACACATCCAGTAGCAAAGAAGTCACTGGGACGGTTAAATTGTGGGTCGACACCACACAGGTACCTTACTACAAGACCATCGTTAAGAACTTCAACAAGGAATATCCAAAGGTTAAAGTGGCCGTTACCCAAAGTCCTAATGGTTCTGCCAACGCCAAAACCGATGTCGGCAAAGACCCGGCTAAAGCTGCGGATGTTTTCGAAGTGCCAAACGATCAATTAGGTTCTATGGCTGATCAAGGCTACATCAACCCATTGTCACCAGCTTCCACTAAGACTGTCAAAGCCAACAACGTTTCCGTTGCAGCTAAAGCGGTTGAATGGAACAATAAGCTTTATGCCTATCCATTTGCTGAACAAGCCCAAATCCTTTATTACAACAAGTCCAAGTTGTCTGCTGAAGATGTGAAGACTTGGGACGGGATCACTGCTAAAGGTGTGATCGCCACAGACTTCACCAACGCCTACAACTACTATCCAGTCTTCTTATCTGCTGGTACGAACTTGTATGGGACTGACGGTGAAACCTTGAAAGGCACCAACGTTGCCAATGCTAAAGGGGTTGCAGCCATGACTTGGTTAGCCCAACAAAAGGCCAACAAGAACGTCATGCAAACATCTAACGCCTTGAACCAATTGAAGTCCGGCGCGGCTGCTGCCACCTTAGATGGCCCTTGGAACTCTGCCAACATCAAGAAGATCTTAGGCAAGAACTTCGCCGTTGCCCCATATCCAACTGTTAACATCAACGGCAAGCAAGTGCAACTCAAAGCGTTCTTAGGCATCGAAGCCTTTGCAGTTAACTCCCATACTTCCACTAAGAACCAAAAAGCTGCGGCAACCTTGGCTGAATACATCGCCAACAAGAAGTCTCAACTGATCGTTTACAAGAATTCCGGTCAGATCCCTGTTGATAAAGATGCCCAAGCTAGTGACACCATCACTTCTGATCCAGTCGCAAAAGCGGTGATGACGATGTCCAAGTCTTCTGACCACTCCATCATCATGCCTAAGATGACGCAAATGGCAACCTTCTGGAACTTATCTGCGCCTTTGATCAACGGTGCTTACACCGGTTCGATCAAGAGCTCACAATACATGGATAAACTCCAAACTTTCCAAGATGCCATTTCCAAAGAGAACTAGTCTGATTTAATTGAGGGGTCGTGATCCCCATGATCACGACTTCCGCTTTGAAGCAAAGTTTTGGCTTTGCTTTAAAGCGGAGGGTTTAACCTTCAGCCATTATTCTGTATCAAAACTGATTTTGGAAGGAGCAAGACGATGTTTAAAAAACACAATAAGGTCCAGCCGCCTGCGACTTATCGAGAGGTATGGTCAAAAGGCGATGTCTCCTTCAAGCTATCATTTCTCCTGATGGGATTTGTCCAATTGCGCCATAAGCAATGGGCCAAAGGGATCGCCTTATTAGGCATTCAAATCGCTTTTTGGGTTTGGTTTATCTTCAGTGGTGCCAGTGCGTTAAGCATGCTGAGCAACCTCGGGGAAATCAAATCTAAAAAAGTGGTCTTTGATCAAACCCAAGGCGTTTACTTAACCAAGCTACCGGATAACTCGGTATTGATCCTGTTATTTGGGGTGTTGGCAGTGATTTTACTGCTGGCAATGTTAGGCTTGTATATTGCGCATTTGCGCTCGATGCGCACGTTATATGTACAATTGCGTGACGGCGAACATGTACCGACCAACCACGAGAACTTGCATGCCTTGATCGATGAACGCTTGCATTCCACGTTGTTGGCAGTGCCGATCGTGTTGATCGTGGCGTTTACGATTTTGCCGACGGTGTACATGATCTCTATGGCGTTCACCAATTATGATGGCAAACACCCAATCGGTTTTTCTTGGACTGGATTTAAAGCATTCGGCAACGTGTTGACTGGTGACTTGGCTGGGACGTTCTTCCCAGTGTTAGGTTGGACGCTGGTTTGGGCCGTTTGTGCCACGGCGACGACATTTTTCTTCGGTGTTTTGCTGGCGATGCTGATCGAATCCAAAGGCATCACGCACAAAGGTTTCTGGCGGACGATTTTCGTGATCGTTTACGCGGTACCGCAATTTGTTTCCTTGTTGATGATGGCTCAATTCTTGGATCTGCAAGGCCCACTCAACAATATTTTAATGAGTATTCACTTGATCTCTAGTCCGATCAACTTTATCGGCGCGTCTGCCAGCCCTTTGGTGGCGCGGATCACAGTTATCGTGGTCAACATGTGGATCGGGATCCCAGTATCGATGTTGATTTCCACGGCGATCATTCAAAACTTGCCGCAAGATCAAATCGAAGCGGCCCGTATCGATGGGGCGAATGCTTGGCAAGTGTTCCGCTCGATCACGTTCCCACAAATTCTGTTCGTGATGGCACCAAGTTTGATCCAACAATTCATTGGGAATATCAATAACTTCAACGTGATCTACTTGTTGACGGCAGGGTATCCAATGAACAACAACTATAACGGCGCCGGGGATACTGATCTGTTGGTTACCTGGTTGTACAACTTGGTCTTCGGCCAAACGCAGCGTTACAACGCCTCTGCGGTATTAGGGATTTTGATCTTTATCCTCAGTGCGGTATTCTCGCTGATTGCTTACCGTCGCACCAATGCATTCAAGGAGGGCTAAAAAATGAAATCATATCATGCACAGCGCCGCCTGTCCTTGGTATTTCGTTATTGCTTGTTAGCACTGCTGGCGATTTTATGGATCATCCCCATTGTGTGGATCATTTTAGCCAGCTTCTCATATAATGATACCGGCTTTGTCTCAACATTTTGGCCAAAGCAATTCACGTTGCAAAACTATATCGGGATCTTCACTTCTGATCAATTCCCATTCTTGTATTGGATCCGCAACACCTTGCTGGTCAGCTTAGTGACGATGGTGTTATCCACCTTTGTCACGATTTGTGTGGCGTACACCTTGTCGCGGTTGCGCTTTGCTTTCCGCAAAAAGTTCTTGCAAATCGCCTTAGTCTTGGGGATGTTCCCAGGTTTTATGTCGATGATCGCCTTGTACTATATTTTGAAAAACTTCAACATGTTGAATCTCGGCGGCTTGACGTTAGTCTACGTCGGCGGTGCGGGACTGGGCTTCTACATTGCCAAAGGCTTCTTCGATACGATTCCAGTTGCCATCGATGAAGCAGCGGTGATGGATGGGGCCACCAAATGGCAAGTGTTCATTCATATCGGCTTGCCAATGAGTCGCCCAATCATCGTTTACACCGCTTTGACGGCGTTCATTGGCCCTTGGATCGACTTCATTTTCTCAGGGATCATCTTGTCGAGTTCAGGCAATGCCAAAACGTATACCATCGCTTATGGTTTGTACAACATGTTGCATTCTACCAAAGGCGCTTCGACCACGTACTTCGCTGAATTTATCGCTGGATGTGTGGTCATCGCCATTCCGATCACGATCTTGTTTATCATTATGCAGAAGTTCTATGTTTCTGGGATCACTGCTGGTGCAGATAAAGGCTGATCAATTAAAAACCTGCTTCGATTGCGATAATCCCTTTATGGTTGTCAGATGAAATACAATAATTCATCTGATGATTATGGAGGGATTTTTTGTATCCCGCGTTTTAGAATCAAGTTAGCCACCATCGCCTCAAATTTGAGACGACGGATTTACAATTCAAGTGCAACAAATTAGTCAAATAGAAAAGACTCATAGCCTGAGTCCTTGTAAAATGGAATCACCACAAGACCAACTACAAGGAGAACTCGACTATGAGTCCGTACACCCAT
>NZ_BAAIHN010000045.1:0-15402 GCF_054784775.1 Lacticaseibacillus boliensis | reverse complement strand
CTAGCTTTTGGTTTCGACGCTTAGAGCATAGCATGGGTAGCTTTGTAGGTGTCCTTTTAATTTGTCATTTTAAAAAGGGCCTACACTCTCGGCGTTGGATTTCTCCAACACCAGAAAGTGTAGACCCTTTTTTTACTGGTCAAGATGATTGGCTGGGTAGTGACGGGGCCACATCCAATTTTAATGCGAACCAAATAGTCGTACTTGATCAGGCTATTGGTTCGCACTAGGCATTATCTGGTAGGTTTCCTTGAACATTTTGGCTTGGTTGGAGAAGCCATAGCATGTAGCTTGAGTTCCTTGATCTTGTGATTGACGCCTCCGATGAGACCGTTGGAGTACGATAACTTCGCTACGTGAATGACACAGCGGAGATTCTTGCGTAACGTTGTCATAGCAGTATCTAAGACAGTTCCGTTGGTCTCATAAGTTATGATCAAACTTTTGAGCTTGAGAGGGAAATGAATCCCTCATAAAACGTCAATGATTAGATTCCATCTTTGGAATATAAACGTGATTACTTATGATATGACTTTTACCAATCGAAATCAGGAATATACTCTTAATATAGGTCACAGGGAGGAACAAATAATGAAAAAGCAAAATGTCAAACCACTACTGTACGTCAGCATGACGGCACTGGCGCTTCTGGGTGCTCAGCAAGCAACTTCCGTAAAGGTTCACGCTTCGACTGATTCTAACTCTTCTGCCACAAATACCAATGGGGTGGGAAGTGTAACACCATCTTCAGCATCTGATACTAAAGCACCTGCTTCTGAAGGCGAGTATCAAGCAAACGTTCAGGCAGCCAAGGACCAAGTTACTACCGCACAGAATCAAGTCGATAAAGATACTACAGTCGTCTCTGCTGCGCAGAAAGATCTCGATACTGCGCAAACTGAAACTGATAATATGACCCAAACCGTGACTGATGCCCAAGCTGATGCTGAAAAAGCACAGCAAGCTTTGGACAGCAACACCAATGATATTAAAGAAACGCAAACAACGATTCAGACCAAGGAAGACCAAGTTCAAGCTAATCAGCAGATCCTCAACTCATCTGATACTAGCGAAGCTGATGCTCAAAAAGCCGTTGCCGATGCCCAAGCCAAAGTCGATGAGGCGAATACCGCGCAAGATGCAGCACAATCAAGCTCCGACGCTGCAACTAAAGAAGCTTCTGACGCCCAAAACAAGGTGAGCCAATCTCAAAGCGACTATAACGGTGCAGTCCAAGCACAATCTCAAGCTCAGACAACCGTTAATCAAGATAAGGCTAGCGTAAGTTCTGCTACTCAAGCCGTGAATGATGATAAATCTCAACTTACACGAGCAAACGGCAAAGTATCGAGCGCCAAGGATGCTGTAACGAAGGCGACAGCAGATGTTACAACAGCCGAAAAGAATACCAATGAGGCTGAGCCACAGTATTCTGGTAATCCATACACCGCTGGTGCTATGACTGAGAGCAGCTTTCCTAACACCACCTTTACTGGAACCAAAACAGTCAAGCAATCGATTGATTCCAAGTTCAAGGATGAGAACGTAAACGTTGCGACTGGCCTCTATAACCTAGGTTACGCACCGAACACCGAAAACGTGCGCAAATATGTTATTCAATATGTCAACGAACTCCGTGCACTAAATGGTCTTCCGCCACTTACTGAAACAGCGGACATGGATAAGTTCTCTCAAGGGCGTGCTGATGCTCAGACTCCAGAAGATCCTGAGAATCACGATGGTAGTGGGGATACATACGAAAACCTTGGTCTGGGTAGTGGTTATTCGGACCAGGAAATGGCCTACAACATGGTTATGTCCTGGTACGATGAGTCAAATAATGTCGAAGACAACTATGGGCACCGTGCAAATATGTTATGGGCTAATGGCGATGTTGGCGTCGGTCTGAAGACACTAAACGTCACCTATAATGGCGTATCGTGGACTGAATATGCGATCACCTTTAATGTGTTAGATCTCACTGCCAACCGTGCAGAAGATCTTGAAAAGGCCAACAAGGAATACACAAATCCTAGCGCTACAAAGCCACTCGACTTTATCAAATTTGAATACTACACAGAAGACCAATTAGTATCACAAGATGACGCTCTTACGACTGCTAAAACGGCTTTGGAAGCAGCACAGGCTAATCTCACTAGCGTCCAAAATAGCGTGAAGGCTTTGAACGACAAGCTCACAGATGACCAAGCAAAACTCGATTCCGCTCAAAAAGCGCTTAAAGACGATACAAGTAAGCTTTCAGCTGCGACCGAAGCTGTCGAAACTTCCAAAACGGCGCTTGACGCAGCTCAGGCCAACTTTGATGCGGCAAATGCAAAGAAACGCGAAGCATCAACCAATCTTTCTGCTGCGCACCGTGCAACTTCAAGTGCAGAACTTGCACTAAGCATGGCACAATCAACGCTCACAACCATTCAGAACAAGAACCTACCTGAGTTGGCAAAGCAGACTGAAGCGTTGAAGTCGGAAATCACTGATCTTAAAGGCAAGCTAGCCCAATTACAAGATGCACAACCAAGCTTGCAACAAGCTCTCAGCGATGCTACTGATGCAGTGAAGCAAGCCAAGCAGGATTTGGAACAAGCCCAAGCAACATTGGCTGCTAAGAACAAGACCCTAGGTGCAGCAAAGGCTGGTCTTGCAATTTCCGAGCTTAATCTCACTGCTGCTGAGAACCACTTAGCGGCGGTCATCGCCAATAAGTATGTAGATCCTACTGACAAGCCAGATACCAACACGGGTAACCAAGGCACTGACAAGCCGGATACCAACACGGGTAACCAGGGTACTGACAAGCCAGATACCAACACAGGCGACCAAGGCGCCGACAAGCCAGATACCAACACAGGCGACCAAGGCGCCGACAAGCCAGATACCAACACAGGCGACCAAGGCGCCGACAAGCCAGATACCAACACGGGTAACCAGGGAACTGACAAGCCAGATACCAACACGGGTAATCAAGGCACCGACAAGCCAGATACCAACACAGGCAACCAAGGCACCGACAAGCCAGATACCAACACGGGTAACCAGGGTACTGACAAGCCAGATACCAACACAGGCGACCAAGGCGCCGACAAGCCAGATACCAACACGGGTAACCAGGGAACTGACAAGCCGGATACCAACACAGGCAACCAGGGTACTGACAAACCGGATACCAACACAGGCAACCAGGGTACTGACAAACCGGATACCAACACGGGTAACCAGGGTACTGACAAACCGGATACCAACACGGGTAACCAAGGCACTGACAAGCCGGATACCAACATGGGCAACCAAGGCACCGACAAGCCAGATACCAACGCAGGCAACCAAGCAACAGTAGCCGACACAACAACGTCAAAAAACACACCACTTGCAGTAAATGCCTCACCTGCAGACATGGACAAGGCAATTGACGTAACGGGCAATCAACAAACACAGAACAATGAAACCAATGTTAAATCAGACGTACAAGCCCAAAATGATGATTCGCTTCCGCAAGCCGGTGACAAGAGTAACAATGCCCTGGCCACGCTTGGGGCGGCACTCATCGCACTGCTCGGCCTAGGATTTGGATTCAAGACGAAGAAACGTAACTAACAATGGAAATTTTTCATATGGTGTTGAAGGATAATTTCTATCCTTTGAAGGTTTCTCAGAGATGAGAAACCTTTTTTTATTGTTCGAGATGATTGACTGGTTCGCACTAGGCATTATCTGGTAGGTTTGCTTGAACATTTTGGCTTGGTTGGAGAAGCCATAGCATGTAGCTTGAGTTCCTTGATCTTGTGATTGATGCCTTCGATGGGACCGTTGGAGTACGATAACTTCGTTGCGATAATGATACCGTGGAGATCCTTGTGTAGCGTTGTCATGGCAGTATCTAAGACAGTTCCGTTGGGCTGATATGTTATGATCAACCCGTTGATTTCACGGTAATGACCGCCTATTCGCGCGTCATGAATTGCAAGGTAAGTGTCGTAGGCAGTTTTGAATGTGGTCGAAATACTGATGCTCCGATCAATGGCGTTTTTTTGAGTATTCATTGAGGCCGAACAGATAATGGGAATGTTTAGCACTGGGTGCACCTTATGTGACAACCTCCAAAGTGTCTTTAGCACCTTATGTTCACGCGAATGAACGTTTAGCCACTTCAGACATTGGATTCTGATTTGATCCATTGCCCGCGCAATCAGCTGAACGATGTGGAAACGGTCGATAATGATGATTGCACTGGGGAATAGTCATGGACAATGAGCTGATACGAAGCGTTCATGTCCATCACCACATGTCTGACCGTAGCGTGGTCCGAAAAGCTGTATTGATTGACGAAGAACTGTTTGATTTCCTTATTCAGACGGCCGCCAAAGATCTTAACAATCTTATGTGTATCGGCGTCAATACAGATGAACGACATCGGCGTTTTTTGTGGATCTGAATTCATCAAAGCACAGATTTGTGGGGAGTATGCGACTAGCGTGTGGGTGAATATTAGCATCTGGAATTCGTTGAACTGAGTTAGTTGAAATTCCCCGTGAAAGTAGCGATGTTCTTCTCGGTTAATGACCTACTAGTGAGCCTTACAGTGTGCATTGCCAGCTAGTGCCCAATTGCATGGTTGGGCCTAACCACTGGGGCCCTTGCTGTGCGAGTATTATGACAGTTCGCGTAGCGCCAGCGCTGCTTTTTCAGTTCTAAGACCACAGGTTGGTCAGTTGGATCAGCAACGTGGATATGTGTGAGCTCGCGATTGCGATGTAGGGCCTCAAAACCACACTGAGGACAGCGTGCAAGCGTATATAGCAGCTTATAGCACGAACCACCAGATACTAGATCCCTTACCATGAAAGCTCTGGCGTGTATCCTGTACTTTAACGTTTGTATCTGCAATTTTCAGCGGTTTAGAGGGATCATTTTCCAACATCAAAAATTGTTGATCCAGTGAATCGCGATGGCACGGTGCTTTCGTTTGGAACTAACAGTATTGTCACATTGCTTGTCCCTGCGGTGGTTGGCGTGTATGGTATGTGTCGGAGGTGTTTGTCATGCGACGGCGTACATTAAAAACGATACAGTTGATTATTTTGATTTTTGGTCTAGGAATTTTACATGAGCTGATCGCGCTGGTGTTCAGTGATCGCGTGGCAGGAATGGTTGCTTATGGGCTATGGTTGGCGGCGGTGTTGGTGATTGGTCACTACACGAGTCAACTGCGGATCGCGCAGCTGCGCCGCTTGTGGGGCTTGGCTGATGAGCTGGGCTACGATGAAGCAGAACTGAGTCGCCGGGCGCCGCAATACGGGCGCACCGACTGGGCACTTTCTCGTCCTGAAAAGCTGCAATTCTTCCCGCGTGATCGGGTGGTCGCGCGCTTAGCCGATGAATTAACGCTAGAATATGCGCAACGCACAGGGGTGTGCTGAACGCAACGAAACAGGGCTGACCGCGATGGTCAGCCCTGTTTTTGCGCTTGAATGTGCCCAGCAGAGTTACGTTCCAAAAGGCTGAGCCTGACTAGGCTACCAGTCAGACCCAAAACCGCCTTTTGTCATAGCCTTTTAATCGTTGACATTAACGCTGACAGCGGTGTTGCGGGTCGACAGCTTGATGACGGTCATGAAGCCGATCGTCCAAACCAGGCCGCCAATCGCCGGCCAGATCGCATTAGAACCGGTGAAGAACAGGCTGATGTAGATGAGGGAGAAGAAGCCGATCACCAGCGGGCTGGTGAGTTTATAGCCTGGCATCAAGAAGCCTTCAGGATCAAAATCGACAGAGGCCCGATACTTGCGGTGTGCCAACATGGTCAAGAGATAAACGATAATGTACAAATCAGACGAGACACTGGCGATAAACGCAAAGGCGTCGTTGATCTGCGGCAAGGCGTTCAAGATAGGGCCGATCAAGACCAACACGGCAGAAAACAAGATGCCGCGTGCCGGTACGCCGGTTTTAGAGATCTTGCGGAAATGACTCATGAACTTGCTGTTCTTGGAGTCTAACGCCAGCTGATAGAAGTGCCGGCCGGCAGAATACATGTAGGAGTTCAACGCAGAAGCCGCGGCAGTCAGAACCACGAAGTTGATCACAGCCGCGGCGGCTTTGAGGCCGGCGAGCTGGAAGACTTGCACGAAGGGGCTCTTGGTTGGATCCAGGCTGTTCCATGGGTAGATGGCCATGATGATGGCGATCGCACCGATGTAGAACAACAACACCCGGTAGATGATCTCGTTAATGACTTTCGGCAAAACCTTGCGCGGGTTTTGGGTTTCGCTGGTGGTGATGCCGATGAATTCCATGCCTTGGAAGGCGAAGAAGACCATCGGGAAGGCCGCCACGAAGCTCATGACGCCGTGCGGGAACATCGAGAAGTGCTGGGTGATGTTACTGAAAGAGGCGTGGCCGATAGGGGTCTTGAAGTTCATGAAGACCATCGCTAAGCCGACGAGAATCATCACGATGATGGCGGTGACTTTGATCATGGCAAACCAGAATTCCGCTTCCCCAAACAGGCCAACGGCGATCAGGTTGATGCTGACGAGAATGACCAGGACCCCGATTTGAATCGCCCAAGTTTTCCAGCTCGGGAACCAATACTGAACATATTTGGAAACCGCGGTCAACTCCGCCATCGCCACGAAGATGATGCCCAGCCAATAGGTCCAGCCGGCAAAGTAGCCGGTGGTTTCACCGAGGTATTTCCCAATGAATGAGATGAAGGTGTGTTTTTCCGGATCGTGATACATCAGCTCACCGATCCCACGCATCATTAGGAAGAAAATGATCCCGAGCACGAGATAAACCAACAAGATTGACGGGCCGGTTTTCATAATCGAATTTGACGCCCCGAGGAATAACCCGGTGCCGATGGTGCCCCCTAAGGCGATCATCTGAACATGTCGTTTGGTTAATTCTCGTTTGGTGCCGTCAGCGTTTTGTTTAGTAGCCATTTATGCGTCCCGCTTTCTGAAAAGTATCTGGTGATTATGGTAAGCGTTACGTGAAAGGCGAGCAAGCGCGTGGCAGCGGGGAAGACCGGCAAAAGCGCGGTGTGACGGGGCTGAGGTGAAGCCTATGAAATTTATCGAGAATTAGATGAAGAATATTCACGTCTAATAATTTCGACCTCAGTTGGGCGGATGGGTACAATTATGACAGAGACGGACGCATGACGATTTTTGGCCTAGACCACTAGCCTGTTTCGTGCTACACTGAGACTGTTGAAGAATGTCAATGTCTATGAAGGAGATCATGTAATGAGCTACTACATCCATGCGGACAAGTTTTTCCTGAAGAACACCACCGAAAACGGTGGCTGGCTGGAAGTTACCGATGACGGTAAATTCGGCGACTACACCCCATCTTATGGTCAAAAGCCAGAAGGTGACATCAAGGACTACGGCGACCAATGGATCGCGCCAGGCCTGGTTGACACCCATATCCACGGCTCTCTTGGCCACGACGTGATGGACAACGACTGGGAAGGTCTCAACGCCATGTCAGAAGGCTTGTTGAAGACCGGGGTCACCTCTTGGTTGCCAACGACTTTGACTGGTCCTTTTGATGAATTGAACGCCGTCTGCAAGACGATTGGCGAACACAAAGGCGAAGAAACCGGTGCGAAGATTCAAGGGATCTATTTTGAAGGCCCGTTCTTCACCGAAGAACACAAGGGCGCGCAAAACCCGAAGTATTTCCGCGATCCTTCTATTGAAGAATACGACGAATGGCAAAAGTCTGCCAAAGGCCTGCTGCAAAAGATGGCCTTGGCACCAGAACGCGACGGTGCCGTTGAATTCGTTAAGCACATGGCCCAAGACGGCAAGGCTGTGGCATTAGGCCATTCCAGCGCTACCTTCGAACAGGCGAAGGCCTGCATCGAAGCCGGTGCGACCGTGTTCTGCCACACCTTCAACGGGATGTCTGGCTTGAATCACCGCGAACCCGGCATGGTTGGTGCCGCAATGTTCTTGTCTTTAGTCGACGATGAACTGATTTGCGACGGTCATCACGTGCGTCCTGAAGTGGCGGCTTCCTTGATCCGTGAAAAGACGCCAGAACACATCGCTTTGATCACTGACTGCATGTCTGCCGGCTTGATGCCAGAAGGCGACTACATGTTGGGTGAATTCCCAGTAATCGTTAAAGACGGCACCGCCCGCCTCAAGAACGGCGGCAACCTCGCCGGCTCGATTCTGAAGCTCAACGACGCCATCAAGAATGTGGTCGACTGGAACAACAACACCCCTGAAGAAGCCATCATGATGGGTTCTTACGTCCCAGCCAAGTCTTCCAAGATCGACGACAAGTGCGGTAGCATCTTACCAGGCCGCGACGCAGACTTCTTGGTCTTGAACAAAGACATGAGCCTGTCTGAAACCTACTTGGATGGGGTTTCTCGGTATCAGGCTTAGAGAAAACCAGAGCGGAACAAAGCGGTTTTAGGCAGGAGGTTAAGACGGCTTGGGTGCGTGCGGCAAAGCTGCACGTGACCGAGACGGCTTAATCAGCCCGCCGTTGCTTTGTGTAGCTCGACGAAGAAAACCAAAGCGGAGTGGCGCGCACTTAGCGACGTCTGCACCACACCACACAAAAACCTAAATCAAAGCATCACGCCTGAAGCCACCGCGTTGCGGTGGCTTTTTGGGTGTCTCGACACCTGTATGGTCACTATCTGACGTCATCATACGGCGCCATCTTTTTTGACTGTTGCGAATATTTTGGATTATTTTTACAGTTAATTGACTAACGGCAATCTGCGAAATCGTTCAACCAGCAACAATCCGCGGCAACACGCAGATACCGGGTATCGCAGGGCGCAATCGCCTTTGCGGCGCGACGACGGCGAAAAGGACGCGTGCGACTCGCCTTGACCAGACTCAATTGGCACATAACCAGTTTCAGCTTCAGCACCGTCACAAAAAGGCTATACCTTTGTGGGGATGCATCTAAACAATAACAAGAATTTGTCCCCGTGAATTGTTGCCAGTCCATTTGCGGATAGAAATATTTATAAAACGTGCACGTCACGGTTGCCGCTCTTGGATTATATTTTGATTATAGAAAAATTTATTCACGGTTGATGGGGGTCGGCCGCGATTTCATAAGGAGTGGTATGGGTATGACGAAGCGAATCGATATGGTGGGTCGGCGTTACGGACGCCTGGTGGTCGAGGCTTATGCCGGGCGCGATGAACATAACGGCAATGCGTTATGGCGGTGTGTTTGCGACTGTGGTAACGAGATCGTGACAGACGGTTATCGCCTGCGCCACGGTAGCACAAGCAGTTGCGGGTGCTGGCGGCGCGAAGTCAGCATCATCAATGCACGCAAAAATCCGGCGTTTGTGGCCAACATTGGCACGCGGGATGGGTTTGGCATCAGCAATGGCGTGAACTTGCAGGCATCATTGATCAAGCGGCGCAATAACCGTTCTGGGGTGCCGGGGGTGTCTTTCGACAAGGCCTCTGCACACTGGGTGGCACGGTTGATGTTGCGTGGGCATTATGTGCTCAACCAGATGTTTGTGAACTACGCTGATGCGGTCGCGGCGCGGCGCGAAGCTGAAGAGCGGTACTTGACGCCTGAGGTCCAGCGCCAACTCAGTGAAGCGCCGGATTCGCGCAGCCTGAAGCGGGTGTTAGCTGCTGTGGCCGAGCGCAAGAGTTAGGAGGCACCGCGATGAGATGGTGGTGGCAAAAACAAGGCTTGCAACCGGCAAGTACCTTGACGCCCGCCAAGGTGCTCAAGGTGCTTCCGGAAATGGCCCGTAAGCAGATCTTACAGCTGACCCCAAGTGTCGAAGATCAGCCTTATTATTGGCAGCTTGAATGTCGTGATCTTCGTTCAGACTTGGCCTTAACGCCACTGGTGCTACCGGCGCGGTCGACGGCGGTGCCGTTGACGGGTGAAGAGGTACTGGGATTTGCCGAAGAAATGACCACACAAGGATTGGTACCAATGTATTTGCTGGTGGTGGATCGCCGCGAGATCAACGCAAGCATCTTGCATCAGCTTGCGCATGGAATCAAAGGTCGCGGCCAACAAGTGGCCATCCTGGTACCGGTTGGGGTGCTGTATGATTTCTTGGCCAACACGACGGTCAGTGGTCAGCGCTTGACGCCAACAGTTGGGGAACTGTTGGACGGCTGGCCGATGCGGCAGTCCGCGACGATGGCGGCATACGCGATGGATGTTGCAGTGGCGTCGCGCATGCTCGCGGTGCCTCTGCCAACGGATGATATCGTGAAGTTTAGCGGCTGGCACAATCAGCCGAAAGGACGTGGCGGTGAATTTGCATTGAGGAACTAGGGGGACAAAGGGGGAACGGGCAGTGCAAGATTATGCGGAAATTTTTCTTGAACGTGCAGATTTATTGAAGTATCAGATGTATCAATTGCTGGCGCGCCCATACGTGAAAGACGTCTCGATCACTGATCTGGCGACGCTGTCACACGGTAAATACCAGCCAATCTATAACGTTTTTCAAGAATTGCTGGATGACCTGGTCGGCTTGACGAAGAAACCGCGAGAAACCGTGCGTGCGGCGTTACTGGCGGCGGACAAGCTACCGTTGAGCCTCGACGCGTATCGTGCTTACTTGGTCCAACAAGGGGTAGTTTACCGGCTTATCGATTACGTGGTGCAACAGCCTAATCCGAGTCTCAACCAGTTTTGTGAACAAGAATATATCAGCCGTTCGACGATCACGCGCAAGATCAAACCGCTTAACCGGATGTTGGCGCAGTATGGCGTGAAGTTGCGGCTGGCCAGCTTTGCTTTTTCAGGGCCGGAGTTCAACGTTCGGTATTGTCTCTACACGATCTATTGGTGGGCGTATCGCGGCGTGTCTTGGCCGTTCAGCTTGGTCAAGCGCGCAGACGTGGCGGCCGAGCGTAACCTGATCAGCATTGGCACCAGCCAGCCGCTGGCTAAGTTGCAACAACTCTACTTTCTGGCATTGTGTCATCTGCGGGTGGCCAAAAACGCTCGTCTCAAAGCGAGCGACTACTTAGAACACTTCGAAGCAATGATCAACACCCAACAGTTGCGGCAAGGGAGCCTGCGGGCACCCTTCACCTGGTTGGACGACGCAGCGTTCAATTTCTTCCAGGTCAGCCAGCCACGCTTTGACGTTCGTACGCGCGCACCGCAAACCGCCGCGATCGAGACCTCGCTGTTGACCGATCCTACCGTGGCAACGGTCAGCGACGCGCTAATTGCAGAACTTCATGACAGTGGTGCCGGCGACCTCGATGATGATCTCTATCTCAACTTGTTGCGGTTGGTCGCGGGTTACGTGATGGCCGGCGGGGCTTTTCCGCAAGGGCAAGATTATATCGGCGGCGGCCACGAAAGCGCCAGCGACAAGCTGATCATGCTGGTCAAAAAAGTCGTCGCTACCCTGCCGGAAACGACGCCGTTTGCTGGTTTCCACCACAATGTCGACCACTTCGCTTATTCGGTTTCTCGGCTGGTGACTCCGGCGCTGCCAGAAGACGACCGCCAAGATCGCCTGCATGTGCGCTTGGCGATCGATCCGGTGACGGAAGGTTACCGGGTGTTATCCGGCTTCGTCAACTGTGTGCCTTGGATCGCGACGGTGTCTGGCAATGACAGCGACTTGGTGATCGCGACCGGTGATGAAGCTGATGCAGGTGAGTCCGCGTTCATGTGGTACGCCAATGCCCTCGAGTTGCGGCCGTACCAAGAGAGTTTGATCGCGACTTTGATGGCAGAACACGATCACAAATGTGAAAAAGAAGCCCAGGTATGTTGAATTTTAAGATGCGCGACATTCGTTTTGTGGAATGTGGCGTATTTTTTTTGCGCCGAGCCGTGCTTCGGCTTACAAATGTAAACAGTGCATGATAATTACATTATTAATATTTGGTTGACAAGACACAACTGATTCCTTGTTGCGGCGGGGTATCGATTTCCCAATGCTTATTTTCAAATAAAAATAATATCGATAAGTAAAATGGCGTGATTTTCCACACCATTTTTTTATACTGATTTTTATAAAAGACGCACAGCACAGAATTCTCAGTACGATATATTCGAAATATAGAAAACAGTTGCGCACAAGGAGGTGGGACGTCGTGAAGTGGTTTCCAAAACGGAAAAAGACCGCAACGTCGCCACTTTGGCGAAGCGATGGCGGCGAGGCGCGGTTATTGTTTCCCCAAATGGCGCGTTCAGCGCAGCTGCCGGTGACGGTCGCACAAGTTGATGCGTTCGTTGCCGACGCTTATGCCAAACAACTGCAACCGGTGATCGTAGTGACGGTTGCTGGAGCGGATGTGGCGACGCTACAGCCGCTGGTTCCTGCTTCAACAACCATCCAGATCGGGGTACCGGCGGCAGAGGTGCGTGATTTTATTGATAATGCCGTTGATGCTAGCGACATGCGGGCGGTTACCTTAGGCGAGCTGCTCGATGGCTGGCCGATGCGGGATGCGTGGTTGGTCAACACCAATCAGGCGACGACAAGTTACTAAGTGATGATGCCGGAAGGAGGCCTCAACGATGGAATTTACCGATGTATTCATGGAACGTGCTGATCAACTCAAATATCGTCTGTACAGCACTTTGGCACGCTCTGATGTGCAACGGGTGACGATCGTTGATTTGGCCGATCTCACGCATAACACTTATCAGCCGGTGTACAACGTTTTTCAAGAAATGCTGAGCGACATTGTGATGCTGACTGGCCTGTCCAAGACCAAGGCGCGCAAGAAGATTCTTGACGCTGAAACACTGCCGCTGGGCTTAGATGCGTACCGGTCATATCTGGTGCGCAACAGCTTGATGTATCGCCTGCTCGATTACGCCGTGACGAGTACGAATCCGACGGCGGCACAGTTTGAAGCCCAAGAATTCGTCAGCCGCTCGACGATGACACGCAAGTTGCGCGCCGCCAACGACTTGATGGCGCGCTACGGGGTCAAATTTCGTTTGGCCAAGCTTGCGTTCAGCGGTAACGAGCTCAACATTTGCTTCTTCTTGTATGCCTTCTATTGGTGGTCTCATCGCGGGAGTTACTGGCCGTTCAAGACGATTACGCGCAAACGGCTGCACGATGAATGCAGCCTGATTGGGATCATGAACGAACATCCGGTTTCGCAGATCCAGATGCAGGTGTTCTTGGCCATCAGTCATCTGCGCTTGGCCAAAAACCATCCTGTGCAAATGACCCCGCTGTTAGAGCGCTTCGGGCGGGCAGTCAACCAACAAGGCTTCCGCAAAGGGACCTACACCCCACCGTTCACTTATGCAGACATGCTTGGCTATAACTTCTATCAAGTCAGCCAGCCGCGCTTTGACGAGATGTTACGCACTCCAGAAGACATCAAAGCGGAGATGACGCTGTTTGCTGATCCGAGCGTGCTGACGGTGGTCGCCGAGTTAGAAAAAGTGATCCCGGTGACGCTCACCGACGCCCAGGAATTGAACCTGATGCGGCTGACGTTCGGGTATCTGGTATGTGGCGGACCGTATCCGCAGGCCCAAGAAATCGTGGCGCCAGACGAAGTCGCTGTCGATCCCATGAAGGTCGCCAAGATGCAACAGGTGTTGGAAACCCTGCCAGAAGACGCCGGCTTTGACGCGCTGATTGCGCATGCCGAAGCCTTTGCCCGCCATGCCGCTGAGCTGTGCGTGGTGGCGCCAGTTGCCCCGGTGCGCGTGCATCTGAGCATGGAGCCGGCGTCAGAAGGTTATGAAGACATGGCCGGCTTCATTAACTGTGTGCCGTGGATCGCCCAGACGGTCGAGTCACAAGATGCCGACTTGTGCATTGGCGTGGGCGATATGCCGCTAGATGCGGATCCGGATATCACCTGGTTCACCGACGCCGTGGCGGTGCCATCGTTTCGGGAACAGGTCGTCAATCAGTTGATTGCCAAGGCCCACCAGGATTCTTCACACCAGCGCGCCAGCCAATGACCGACAGACAGAATAATGCTTATCGTTTTCTCTCAAACGTATAGGGTAATTAATAAAAGTATAGTTTTATTGATCAAAATCTCCAAAAAAATAATGAGATTTATGGATGCTGGCGCAACCCCGAAATTGCAATTGCTACACTAATCAGTGTAGACAAAGTTATCACAAACAAAGGGGTTGAGCTTATGATCACACGAAAAGTTGGGTTAGCGTTGGTGACCACGTTCGGGGCTGTGTTGATCGGTGGCATCGCCGCTAGTCAACAGACGACGCAGGCGACGTGCATCAACGGCTACTATTACGAAGACGATGACACGCAAGTCGCCGGCATCAGCAGTTGGTGGGGAACCGATGCCCATATCGGTCAGACGACATACGTGGACAATGCCAGCACCGACAAGGCTGCCCGCAACACGGTTAGTGATTTGACCAGTGGGGTCACTCATTATCAGGAAGCAGCTTACAGCGGAATCTTCACCGCAGGCAAGGTCTATTCAGGCTTCAAGTGGGATTCGACTAAAGACGACATCCCGGCGACCACGACACCGACTAAAACTGCCCAGAGCAGCGTGAATGTCCAGTACGTCGACGGGGATCACAACAACGCTGTCTTGTACACGCAGCCGTGGACCGGGACGCCGGGGACGGCATTGGCTGCTTCGGATTACAACTCGTATGAAACGACGATGCAGGTGTTTGCCGCACAAGGCAAGACCATCACCGCCAACGACGTACCGGCTAACGCTTCCAGCATTATTTTCCCAGCCGCTGACCAAACCACGACTTACACCGTGGTCGTCTCTACTGAGAAGTGGACGACTTATCCGCCAGCAACGCATCACGTCACAGACATGTCGCGGACGCTGAATCGCATCTTTGAAAAGACGTTTGTCGTCAACGGTGACTTCCGCCCAGGCAAGCCTGATGTGCAGACGCAAACATTCACCCGCGACTATTATGAAAGCACCATTGCCGCACACAGCAAATATGGCGACTGGGCCCCGACCACCGCAACCATCCCGACTTATACAGTGCCAGCAGAAGCCGGCTACACCGCATATGTCCGTAATGACGACGGCACATACCGGCCGGCTCCGACAAGCTATCCAGCACTCACGTTGACAGCGGATTCTGCGCAACCGGCAACGACCCAAATCTATTATTTCCAAGCAGGCATTAACCCGAACGAATGATTTGTATTTGTTCACACAATAACTTTAACGGACTATACTTTCCAGATTTGATAAATGATTTTATATAAAGATGAATTTTTTAGGCCGGAATATTCGCTAATATAAAGACATAAAGTAATTCACCCTGGATTATTCATAGAATTTCAAAAAAGCAGCGCAATCCCATGATTCACACGGGACTGCGCTGCTTTGGTGTTTCACCCATTGGGTGCGCCTATATGCTAAGGTTGAGTCGACGAAAACCATCACG
>NZ_BAAIHN010000044.1:0-19443 GCF_054784775.1 Lacticaseibacillus boliensis | reverse complement strand
GAGCGACCAGGAAATTGAGACTTACATTGAACAACTGAATAATCGACCACGCAAGGTCTTAGGCTGGAAGACGCCATCAGAAGTCTTCATGGGTAAAAAGTTGCACTTGAGTTGACAATTCGTCGTGACAAAAAGCCCACGAAGAAACCAAGTTCCACACGATCGACGGCGGCCGCGTTCATGGCCCTCCGGCGTGTTGGAAAGAGCACCTCAGCATCGACATGCTTTTCAGCGCGCCTCAAAGCACGCGACGGCTAAAACCAGCACGTCCAGGCTCTTTAGTGGCGGGATAGAGTGGATTTGGAAGCTGAAGGGCCTTCCACTAAAAAATGGACAAGCCGATACAGCAGTATCCATTCAGTCTAACCTCAAGTTTTATTAAGAATGCTTCTATTCTCCTCGCACCACCCGCGCCACTGCCGCCATCATCGCGGCATGTTGCGCGTTGAAAAACCGTGGCGGCCGCTCGACGTCAAAATATCGTAACCCCGTGGTCTCATCCGTTTTGTCTGCCAACAACTCGCCGGAGACGTACTTAACGAGATACAAGCAGTTGATTGGCTGCACCGCATCACCGTTGGGATACGTGTACTGATCGTTATCTGATAACAACAACAGCCGTTGCGGTGCCACCACCAAGCCGGCGTCTTCTTTGAACTCCCGCACCACGGTTTGTTCGAAGGTCTCCCCGTATTCCATATAGCCGCCAGGAAAGCCCCAGTCGCCGGTATCGGTGCGCTCTTGCAACAACACCTGCTGGCGGTCGTTGAGCAAGGCCCCTGAAGCCGACGTCAAGATCACCGGCATGTGCCCGACTTTTGCCCGCAGCGTTTGAATATAGTTTGCCATGCGAATTCCTCCTTTTTAGTCGATGCCGTCAGTATGCCACAACACACCGAATTCATCTTGGTAAAATTTTACCATGAAAACGGTTAAACTTTTACTTAAAATGTGTTACACTTAATCCGAGCTCAAGGAGGTATGATCATCGCAACTTTAAAAGACATTGCCAAACAGGCAGGCGTCGCCGTCGGAACCGTGTCCCGAGTTTTGAACGGAGATTCCACCTTATCAGTTGGCGCCGACACCCGCGCACGGATCTTCGAGGCGGCAGAAGCCTTGAATTACACCAAGCACCAGCGTAGCGGCACCAAGCCTGGTGGTACGGTGGCGATCATGCCTTGGTACACAGAAGCAGACGAAAACAACGACCTTTATTACCGCGCGATCCGCTGGGGCGTTGAAAACCAGCTAAGCCAAGACGGCTACGATCTCATCCGGGTCTTCCCGGGTGACGAGCTCCCTGCCGCCAACACCCTCACCGGCATCATCGCGATCGGTAAGTATTCCCCGGCGCAACTCGCCAATTTCAAGGCCTTCAACAAGCCGTTGGTCGTCATCGACCAAGACGTGCTTGGCGCCGGCGTATCGTGCGTCGTTCCGGATTTTTCCGCGCCACTCACCGCCATCGCCAACTACTTCGTCAAAACTGGTCACACCCGTATCGGGATGCTAGCTGGCCAAGAAGAAACCCGCGATCACGAGCGTCTCAACGACTTGCGACCAGCCTTGTTCACCAGTGCCTTGCTCGGTGCCGGCGCCAAGCAGCCGCAGCTAGTCACCGGGAAGTTCACCACCGAATCCGGTTATGAAACGATGAAGCAGGCGTTGGCAGACACACCGGAAGCCGAGCGCCCGACTGCCTGGTTCGTGGCCAACGATCCGATGGCGATCGGCGCAATCAAGGCCTTACAAGAAGCCGGCGTCGCCGTGCCTGAACAAGTCCGGGTGGTTGGCTTCAACGATCTCGCCGTCGGTCGCTTCCTGACCCCGGCACTCAGCACCGTGCACGTTGCCACCACCGAAATGGGACAAACCGCGGTGCACCTGCTGGATGATTTGATTGCTGGCGTTTACACGCAACCGGTGAAGCTGACGCTTGCCAGCGAACTGGTGCTAAGACAGAGTTAACTTTTTACTTAAAAACATTCCTTAGGAGGAACTATCATGGATAAACAAACGTTGCAAAAAGGGTTCACCGACGCTTTTAACACCGCTGCCACCAAGTTCTACTTTGCCCCAGGCCGTATCAACCTGATCGGTGAACACACCGACTACAACGGCGGGCACGTTTTCCCTTGCGCGATCAGCCTCGGCACCTACGCCGCAGTTGCTCCCAACAACCAGAACGCCTTGCGCCTGATCTCTGGCAACTTCACCAACAACGGCATCATCGAGATCCCGCTGGATCAGATCAACACCGCCGCCGATCACAAATGGAGCGACTACTTCAAAGGCATGGCGCAAGTGCTGATCGCAAACGGCGCCAAACTCACCCAAGGGCTGAATGTTTACATCTATGGTAACTTACCAAACGGTGCGGGCCTTTCTTCTTCCGCCTCCTTGGAACTGTTGGCCGGCAAGATCCTCAACGACACCTTCAACGCTGGTTTTGAGATGCTCGACCTGATCAAATTCGGGCAAAAAGTTGAAAACAACTACATCGGGGTCAATTCCGGCATCATGGACCAATTTGCCATCGGGATGGGCAAAGCCAACCGCGCGACCTTCATGGACACCAACACCTTGGAATACGAATCCGTGCCAGTCGAACTTGGCGACAACGTCATTTTGATCATGAACACCAACAAGCGCCGCGAACTCGCGGACTCCAAGTACAACGAACGCCGCAGCGAATGTGAAGAAGCTCTCGCCCGCCTGCAAACCAAGCTCGACATCAAGTCTTTAGGCGATCTGGACGCGGAAACCTTCGACCAATACAGCTACCTGATCTACGACGCGACCTTGATCCGCCGCGCTCGCCACGCTGTTTTGGAAAACCAGCGGACGCTGGAAGCCGTCGACGCCTTGAAGGCCGGCAAGCTTGAAGCCTTCTCCCGTCTGGTTTCCGCTTCCGGCGTCAGCCTCGCCTTCGACTACGAAGTCACCGGCGTCGAGCTTGACACCTTGGTCCAAACCGCCTTGCAACAACCAGGCGTCCTCGGTGCTCGCATGACCGGCGCCGGCTTCGGTGGTTGCGCGATTGCCATCGTCAACAAAAACGCGGTCAACGCCGTCAAAGAAGCCGTTGGCAAGGCCTACCAAGACAAGATCGGCTACGCCGCAGACTTCTACGTCGCAGAAATCGCAGACGGTCCGAAAGCTCTGTAACCAGAGCGGAGCAAAGCGGTTTTAGCGATGGATATAAGACGGTCTGGGTGCGTGCTGGCAACGCCAGTGCGCGACCGGAACGACTTATATGCAATCACGTTTCTTTGCGGAGCTCGACGATGCCAAATCTGTGTGGTCCGTAGCCACCCTATCTGGCAATCGATGATATGATAAAACAAGCATCAACTAACTTAACTTGAATCCCCCTTGGCAACGGTTCCGTAGCCTGTTGCCTTCATGAAAGGAAGTATTTCTATATGACTATTGCTGTTCTTGGTGGCGCCGGCTATATCGGTTCCCACACCGTTGCCCAACTCGTTAAGGCTGGCGAAGACGTGGTCGTCCTCGACAACCTGATTACCGGCCACAAACGCGCGGTCGATCCTAAGGCCCGCTTTTATCAAGGCGATATCCGCGACTACCACTTCTTGAGCCAGGTCTTCTCCCAAGAAAAAATCGACGGCATCATTCACTTTGCGGCCTTCTCCATCGTGCCAGAATCGATGAAGGATCCGTTGAAGTACTTCGACAACAACACCGGCGGCATGATTACGCTGCTGGAAGCGATGAACCAGTTCGGCATCAAAAAGATCGTCTTCTCATCGACGGCCGCGACATACGGCGAACCTAAGCAGGTCCCGATCAAAGAAACCGACCCGCAGATCCCGACCAACCCTTACGGCGAATCCAAGCTCGCGATGGAAAAAATCATCAAGTGGGCTGATGTCGCTTACGGTATCAAGTTCGTGGCCTTGCGTTACTTCAACGTCGCCGGCGCGATGCCAGACGGCTCTATCGGTGAAGACCACCATCCAGAAACCCACCTGATCCCAATCATTTTGCAAGCCGCCGCCGGCACACGCGATGGCCTGCAGATCTTCGGTGACGACTACCCGACCAAAGACGGCACCAACGTCCGCGATTACGTGCACGTCGTCGACTTGGCAGACGCCCACATTTTGGCCATGAAGTACCTGAGCGACGGCAACGAGTCGCAGGCCTTCAACCTCGGTTCTGCCACCGGCTTCTCCAACTTGGAGATCTTGAACGCCGCACGCAAAGTGACTGGCCAACCGATCCCAGCCAAGATCGGCCCGCGCCGCCCCGGCGACCCAAGCACCTTGATCGCCGCCTCCGACAAGGCCCGCAAGATCCTCGGCTGGCAGCCAAAGTTTGATGACGTTGAACAAGTCATCGCCACGGCTTGGAACTGGCACCAAACACACCCAGAAGGCTTTGGAGATAAGTAAAATGAACGCTATTGAATCCCATGTTGATTACTGCCTACAGCTTGATCCCACACTGACCCCGATGGACCGCATCTATCTGGTCAACCGCGTGCGCAACCTCGTCGGTGACGCCGCTGAAACAGTGCCTGCCGCCGCAGATCCACTAGACAACCTCGATGCACTGGTCCAAGCCGCCTGCGACAACGGCACCATCGAAGACCTGTTGCCCAAGCGCCAGATTCTTGAAGCTGAGCTGATGGCCTTGGGTACCCCGACGCCGAGCACCGCTAACGCCAATTTCTGGCAGCTCTACCAAGACGCTCCGAAGAAAGCGACCGATTGGTTCTTCAACCTTTCCCGCGCCAACAACTACATCCAGACCCGCGCGATCGCCAAAAACATTGGCTTCACCACGCCGACTGAATACGGCGATTTGGAGATCACCATCAACCTCTCCAAACCGGAAAAAGACCCCAAAGCGATCGCCGCGGCCGCGCATGCGGCTAAGTCCGGTTACCCGGCCTGCCAGCTGTGTATGGAAAACGAAGGCTACGCCGGGCGGCTTGATTATCCTGCCCGCGCTAACCACCGGATCATCCGCTTTCCGCTGGCCGGCAAGACCTGGGGCTTCCAGTATTCGCCTTACGCCTACTTCAACGAGCACGCCATTTTCCTAGACGCAGTCCACGAACCGATGCACATCAACGCCCAGACCTTCAACAACTTGCTGGATCTGGTTACGCTGTTGCCGCACTATTTCGTCGGCTCCAACGCGGACCTGCCGATCGTTGGCGGTTCGATGCTCGCCCACGAACATTACCAAGGCGGGCGCCACACCTTCTCCATGGCCGTTGCGCCGATTGAAAAGTCCTTCAAGCTGACCGACTATCCAGACGTCGAAGCTGGCATCGTGCACTGGCCGATGAGCGTCATCCGCCTGACCGCCAGCGACCGTACCCAACTTGCCGCCGCTGCGGAACACATTCGTGCGGCCTGGGCAAACTACTCCGACGCCAGCGTCGACATCAAAGCGCACGCTGAAGATGGCACGCCGCATCACACGATCACCCCGATCGCGCGCCGCGACAACGAAGACTATCAGCTCGACCTGGTTTTGCGCGACAACCAGACTTCTGAACAATATCCCGATGGCATTTTCCATCCACATCAAGATGTGCAACACATCAAGAAGGAAAACATCGGCCTCATCGAAGTCATGGGCCTGGCGATCCTGCCAGCCCGCCTGCTCACTGAGCTGGCTGAAGTGCAGAAGTATCTGCTCGACGAACCCAATGAGATCGCGCCTATGCACCAAGCCTGGGCAGACGAACTCAAAAAGACTCAGACCTGGACAAAAGCCAACGCTGAAGGTCAGCTCCGCCAAGCTGTCGGTCGCGTCTTCGCCCGTGTCTTAGAAGACGCCGGCGTCTTCAAGCAAACCGAAGACGGCCAAGCCGCCTTTGCCCGCTTCATCAACGCATTGTAATTTCACAGCACCAACCTAAGGGCGCGACGTCAAGGTCGCGTCCTTTTTGTTGTACATTGTGTTCGATAATAAAAACGTACGCGGTGTCCTCCAGGAGGAAGGGGGATAGCTCTGCTACGGCGGAAAGGTCAGTATGCTATGCGGCCGTCTCCAGCCTGCTTCGCAGTCTTACAACTAATTTTGAAGCTGCTTCGCATCTCCAAAATTGCTGACAACAACCCCGGTAAGCCAGCTGTGCTGTCTCACAGGCGTTGTTGTTGTCACGGCATACTGACCTTTCCGCCTACGCACCGCTGTCCCCCTTCCTCCTTCCGGGCTTACATCCTAGTTGCATATCCCGATGAATTTCTAAATGCAAACTCACGAAGATTACCATTACCGAAAAATACGATATAGAATTGACAAAATCCAAATTGCTTGGAAATTCGATATGGTTGTTAAACTAAAGAATCCTGATACGCAGATCCCGGGTGTGGGCGAAAGTGACGGAAGCAGATCGATCTGACGTGGTGAGATTGCTGTTAGCGACTTGTCGCTTACAGCAAGGCACAGGTGGAGATCCACTCGAAGCGAAGCGGAGAGTTAGCGCCATCGAGCACCCTCTCCACGACAGATTGATCCTGCTGGAGTCACTTTCGTCCACATCCGTCCGTAGCCGCGTAAAAAAGAGATCCCCATTCCGCATGAAATCATCTTTGTAAACGTGACAATGGCAACGTTCGCAACAAATATCGCGCAATCAAAACGTTGCCAAAGTAAAAGTTTACTTCAATTAAGTAAAATTAACGGTTTACATTTTACTAATTTGCGGTAAGATATGAATATACCCAATTTAGAACGTTGTTTCAGCCTTTATAGATAGCGCTTACTTAAATATTCAACGTTATTGATATAGACTGGTTTGGCACCTAAATCAGGTAAAAGTTTACTACAATCATCCCACGAGGTATGCCCACATGAACAAATCAGACAAAATTACGATCGATCCTGAAGTCTTTGCCCGGACGATTCTCGCCGGGAATCCTAAGGCGCCCGATGAAGAAAACAAAGTCTACATCAAACGCCAGCTGCGCCTCTACCTTGAAGCGCTACTGATGATCCAAGACTTCAACAACCTTGAAAGCACCCAATTCGATATCGCCAAAGAAGAACAACGCTCCAAGATCTTACAGAAGATCATGGAACGCCGCTACTAGGAGGGATCATCATGAAAAGACTTCGCCAATATTCATCTTACGCCTTAGGGGCATTTGGCCATGATGCCTTCTACGCAACATTAAGCACGTATTTCATGCTTTTTGTTACTAGCCAGCTTTTTGACACCGCTAACAAAGCCTTCAACACCAAAATGATCGGCTACGTCACCTTGATGATGACCGTGATCCGCATCGCGGAAATCGCCTGCGATCCTTTGATCGGCGGTATGGTCGACAACACCCAGACACGCTGGGGCAAGTTCAAGCCTTGGCTGTTGACCGGTGCGACCATCAGCAGCTTGATGCTGATGCTGATCTTCACCAACTTTGGAGGCCTGGCAACCAGCCAACCGATGTTGTATCTGGTGCTGTTCGGGATCGCCTTCATCGTGTTGGACATTTTCTATTCATTCAAAGACATCTCATTTTGGTCCATGTTACCGGCATTATCCACTGATTCCAAAGTCCGCGCGACGTTCGGCACGATCGGCCGCTTCGGCTCGACACTGGGCGCACAAGGCGTTCCGATCGTGATCTACCCGCTGGTCATCTTCTTCTCCCAGGCGTTCTCACACTCCTCAGGCGACACCAAGACTCGCGCCGGCTGGTTGGGCTTTGCGACCGTCATCGGCCTGATCTCCTTCTTAGGCGCCTTGGCCGTCGCGCTGGGCACCAAGGAAAAGCAAAACCTCTTGCGTAAAAACACCGAACACGTCCGCTTCCGTGACGTCTTCAAGGTGATCGGGCAAAACGACCAGCTCATGTGGCTGTCCCTGTCATACTTCCTGTTCGCGTTGAGCTACGTGGTCACCAACTCCTTGACCGCTTACTACTTCACCTACGTCCTTGGCGCCACCAACAAGTTCTGGCTGGTCGGGGTCATCACCGCGATTCTTGGGATCGTCTCCGTTATCTTTTTCCCAACACTGGTCGCGCTCATTCACCGCGAACGCATCTTTGTCGGTGGCATCGCCATGATGTTCGTCGGCTACCTCTTGTTCTTGCTCGCCGGCACCAACATCACCATGGTACTTATCGCCGTCGCCGTCTTCTTCTTCCCGTACCCGATGATCTTCCTGGCCGCCTTGATGACGATCACCGATTCTGTCGAATACGGCCAATGGAAAAACGGTACCCGCAACGAATCCGTGACGCTGTCTGTGCGGCCTTTGATCGATAAACTCGCCGGTGCCATCGCCATGGGCGTCGTCGGCCTCGCCGCCGTCCACGCCGGCATGGTGGGCAACGCGCAGCCATCTAGCATCACCTCTGGTGAACTCACCGTCTTCAAGACCTACATGTTCTACATACCGATGGTGCTCTTGATCCTCAGCGCGTTCGTTTACGCGACTAAGGTCAAGCTGAGCGAATCCCGGCATACCGAAATCGTCCGCGATCTAGAACGCAAGCTCCGCGCGGAAGAGAAGGCCCAAGCTTAATCAATTACTTAAACCCCGCTGAGCGTTCAGCGGGGTTTTTGCGTAGCCGCTGCAACTAAAAAGACGACGTTTCAACTGAACGTCGTCTCTATGTCAATGCTTATGCTTCCGCCAAAACCTTATCGATCGCCGCCAACTCGTCGCTGGTAAACGTCAGGTTATCGAGCACCTGCAGATTTTCTTCTAGCTGGCTGACCCGCGAAGCGCCGATCAAGACGCTGGCGACAGCCTTGTGACGCAGGTTCCAGGCCAATGCCATCGCACTGAGGCTTTGGTGCCGGTTTTCTGCGATCTGGTTCAGCTTTTTGACCGTGGCCAGCGTGGCTTCGACCTTATCCGGCTGCAAGAACGGGCTGGTCGGACGCGCGGCGCGCGAGTCTGCGGGAATACCGTTGAGATAGCGATCCGACAACAGGCCTTGCGACAGCGGGCTGAAGGTGATCGCGCCGAGATGCTCGTCATCGAGCGTCTGGAACAAGCCGTTTTCCGGCTCGCGGGCAAACATGTTATAGCGCTGTTGCTGAATGACAAAAGGCGTCTTCAACTCACGGAAGATCTTGGCAATCGCCTTGGTTTGGTCTGGTGAATAGTTCGAAATTCCGATATACAGCGCCTTGCCTTGGTGCACCAGCTGATCCAGCGCCAGTGCCGTTTCTTCCAACGGGGTGTTAGGATCCATCCGGTGATGATAGAAAATATCCACGTAATCCAGTCCCAACCGTTGCAGGCTCTGATCACAAGACGCGATCAGTGACTTGCGCGATCCCCAGTTGCCATAAGGCCCAGGCCACATCTCGTAGCCCGCCTTGCTGGAGATGATCAGCTCGTCGCGGTGGGCGGCAAGCTGCCGGTGAAGGATCTGACCGAAGTTACGCTCGGCACTCCCCGGCTTCGGCCCGTAATTATTGGCGAGATCGAAGTGGGTGATGCCATGGTCGAACGCGGCCTCGACGATCGCCTCTTGGTTCTCGATTGGATCAACGGACCCAAAATTATGCCACAAGCCAAGCGAAACCGCCGGTAAGTACAAGCCGCTGTTGCCGACTTGATGATAAGGCATCGTGTCGTAGCGGTGCGAATCTGGTTGATACATCTAATCACCTCATTAATTTAAGTAAGCGCACCCAGTATACCACTTTCAACCGAAGCGGTTCCACGTGAAACACGCGCCGATCCCCACTAAAACGGCCATGGGCTGGCTGCTCAGCTAGTCCATGGCCGTTGCTGTACTTTTTTATCGCGGCGCCTTGGCGACTACCGTTTGGGTATGTGCATGACTCTCGCGGCGGGTCTCACTGGCGCTTACCACCATCGCAGTCGTGGTGTCGCCGACGACATTCAACACCGTGCGGAACATGCCGGAGAACCATTCGATCCCAGCCAACAACGCGATGCTCGACAGCGGCAGGCCAAGCGTTGGCACAACGATCGTCAAGGCGACCAGACCGCCGCCAGGAACCACGACGGTCCCCAAGCAGGCCAAGACTGCTAAGGCAACCACCCGCACCATCATCGGCAGCCCTAACGATAAGCCGTAAACCTGGGCCAAAGTCAGGCACGCCAGCGCCAGAAACATCGCCAAACCGTTAGAGTTCAATGACATCCCCAGCGGCAACACCAGATCAGCGGTGTCTTCATCCACGCCTAGTTTTTCTTTGGCGTCTTGCATTTCGATCGGCAAGCAAATCGCGCTCGACGTCGTGGTCAGCGCCAATAATATCATGCGCTCGAACCCTCGCAACAATTGTTTCAACGGCATGCGGACATACCAGCTCACGCTAACGAACAACAAGCCCAAGAACAAGACGCTTGCGATTGCGAACGCGCCTAAGAACTTGACCAGCGGCAAAATTACCGCCAAACCGTCGACGCCAACCACCTGGGCGATCAACGCACCAATGCCGATAGGCGCCAGCCTCATAATCATCGTGATGATCCGGATCGTGATTGCATTGAGTTGATGGATCCCGGTCAACACGCTTTGATATTTGCCTTCACGGTTCAGCGCGTTGAGCGCACCACCGAAGCATAAGGCAAAAATAATCACTTGGATGATGTTTCCTTTGGCCAAAGACGCAAAGATGTTGTCTGGAATGAAGTTTTTGACCATGCCCAATACCGTCAGATGCGTCGCCGCGATCCCAGTTGACTTGGCGCTGAGCGACAGGCCGACGCCGGGGTCAACAAGGTACCCGATACCGAGGCCAATGACAGCAGCAAGCACCGTCGTAACCAGAAACAGGCCAATGGTTTTCACCCCTACGCGACCAAGCTGATCTGCTTTTAACCCGCCGATTGCTTCGATTACCGCGCCTAAGATCAAGACGATCACCGCCATTTGAACCAAGCGGAGAAAAATCGTCCCGAGCACGGCGACCCCGGCCGCCCGCTCACCCAAAAGCAACCCGACCACACCACCGATCACGATCCCGATCATGATTTGACTCAATAAGCTGAGATGTCGCATGCCGTTTACCTCCTTATGTTTACACCATCACCGGCGCCAGACTGTCTTCGAAGGCATCTAGTCCCGCCTTCACGTCGACCGAAACGCCCGCTTGCAGAAGCGCTGCCCCGAACAAGGCCACGAAGTTCATGACAAAACCGCGTTGGGCCACGTAACCCATCGTCCCGATCCGCCAGATCCGCCCTTGCAGACTGCCAAACGAACTGGAGATCTCGACGCCAAATTTTGCCAACAAGTCTGCACGGAAAGCCGTGCCGTCGCCTAATTCAGCCGGGATCTGAACACAAGTCACCATCGGCATCTCGTGATCGCCTTCGTGATAGATCGCCAACCCCATCGCCTTCAAGGCGGCGTTCAGACTACGATGAATCCGCGCGTGCCGCTCCCAGCGTTCGGCCAAGCCTTCTCCTAAAGCCAAGCGCAGGCCTTCATGCAGGCCATACACCGCCGCCGTCGCTTCGGTATGATGGTTTAGCCGCCGCGGAGACCAGTAATCTTGCAGCTGGGTGAGGTCTAAGTAGTTGCTCGTGATATAGCTGTCGTGCTCGCTGTCAGCCGTGGTACGCACGCCTTGTTCGACCCGCTTGCGGCGGTTGATTGCTTCTGCAAAGCGGTCGCTGAACGTCAGCGGCGTGATACCTGACGGGATCGACAGGCACTTTTGCGCGCCGCCGATTGCCGCGTCGATCTGCCAGTCGTCGACCAGCACCGGCGCCCCGAGATATGACGCCACCGTGTCGACAACGAGGTAGCCGCCATATTCATGGATGGCTTCCCCGATTCCTTCCAGCGGCTGCAAGCGGCCGGTCGATGTTTCCCCATGGACGATCAGCACCACCTTCGGCTTCTTGGCTTTCACGGCAGCGATGATTTCTTCCGGAGCAAATACCGTTCCCCAAGGCTTCTCGATGGTTTCAACGATCCCACCCGCGCGCGTCGCCAACTCGACGAACAACGCCCCGAAGCGCCCGCAGCAGGGAACCAAGACATGGTCTCCGGGGCTGACAATGCTACCGACCACGGCCTCCAAGCCGGCACGGCTGGTACCGTCCACCGGAAACGCCCAGTGGTTGCTGGTGTGAAAACTCTGTCGGATCAGCGCCATCGTGTCGTTCATGATCGAGGTAAAATCCGGATCGAACTGGCCTAAGATCTGGTTACTCATCGCCTGGGAAACTCGAGGGTCGACCATCACTGGTCCTGGCGTCATGATCAACCGGTTTGCAATTTGTAATTCACTCATGATAAGTCTCCTTTAGTTGTCGTTAGTAGCATTCACGATACAGTTGTTCTTCAAGGATTTCGACGCCTAAGGCCAAAGCCGAGGGTGCGGTGTATTCTTCTGGGGCGTGACTGATGCCGCCGCGGCTAGGAACAAAAAGCATCGCCGTCGGCACCACCTGATTCATGATCTGGGTATCATGCCCGGCCCCGGAAGGAAGATCGAGATAAGCCAATCCCCGCGCGGTGATGATCTCTTGGAATTGTTTGACCAAACGCGGCGCCATGATTGCCGGGCGCGAGTCCATCCAACAGTCTAACGTGGCTTTAACGCCTGGTAAGTTGGCCAAGACCTCATGAATGGTTTGTTCGAAGCCATCGACGACGGTCGCGTCGGGATGGCGAATATCGATGGTAAAGCGGGCGGTGCCCGGGATCACATTCGACGACCCCGGCGTCACGGAGAATTCGCCGACCGTGAAAACAAACGGTTCGCCAAGTGCTTGCGCCTTGTGATCGAGTTGCATGATCGCGGCACTGGCGGCTTTTAACGCGTCGTGGCGTAAGTGTTGTGGTGTCGTCCCGGCGTGATTGGCCTGGCCTGTGATCGTCACTGTGTACCGCTTTTGTTCGCAGATCGCGGAAACGACCCCAAGCGGGATGTGTTGTTCTTCCAGTTGCGGGCCTTGTTCGATATGTAGCTCCAAGAACTCTTGCGGCAGTGGTTGCTCAGCAACCGGCACGACCGTCGCCAATTGTGCCATCGCGGCGGCTTTGGCGGCCCCAAAAGTCACCCCGTCGGCGTCTTGTAGCTCATCATCCGCGTCTTGCGTCCCGCTCCAGTGCAACGATCCAGAGAAGCTGATCGGGAAGCGGCTCCCTTCTTCTTCATTGAACGCTACCGCCGTCATCGTTGTTTTGGGGCGGCCATATTTTGCTTCCAACGATTGCATCGCGAGCATCGCGGCGACGACGCCATAAGCGCCATCATACTGGCCTCCGCAGTGGACCGTGTCGACATGCGAACCTGCCGCAACGGCGGGCTTGCCGTCTGTGCCGGGATAGCTCATGTATGCTGTGCCAAAACGATCGACAGACACGCGCATCTCTGCACGCTTCGCCTGCATCAGCAAGAACTTCTGGGCCATCACCCAGGCGTCTGAATACACCAACCGGGTGACGCCGCCTTCAGGATCACGGCCAATTTGTCCAAGCTGATCGAGCATTGTGCTGACTGGACTAAGTTTCATTTCTTTCACGGCTATCACGCTCCTTGATTTATCCTGAATTCTAGCCGCCTTAACGACGTTTGCCATTGGGCAGAATTAATAAGCTTTCGTGTCCGATTAGCTACCATGCACAAAGGTATTTCGCTCACGCTTATGCTAAAATGACCCCAATTCCATAGAAAGGGGATGGCTAAATGCGAATGAATCAGCTGTTACACGACCCGGCGTTAGTCTCGATTACCCTCCTCGGCGGGCGCAACGGTTTAGATCGACAGGTGAACGCGATCGGGTTGATCGAAGCACCGGACATCGAAGAATACCTTGTCCCGGCCCAGCTCTTGTTAACGACCGGCTATCATTATTATCAAGACGTCGCCAAACTCGACCATCTGATTGAGGCCATGGCCGCCCACGGTTGTGCCGGCCTTGGAATCAAGGCCGACCGCTACTTCAAACACATCCCCCCTGACGTCATCGCGACCGCAGATCGCGTCGGCTTGCCGCTGATCGTGACGCCGGCCAACAGCTATCTCAGCCAGGTCGTCAAACAGCTGACCGAAGTCGTCATCAACGCCGACGCGCTGATCCTCAGCCGCACGATCGAACAAAACCAGCAGCTGTCTGCGTTAGGCATGGCCAACGCCAACTACGATACCGTCTTGGAAACCATCGCTTCGTGGTTTGATCACGAGATCGTTTTGTTAGACAGCCACTTCATGATTCGTCACAGTAGCAAGGCGTTGAGCGATCAGCGCCAGGCGATTTCCAAGGCCTTGGGCACCTGCGGCCTGGATTATGCCAACCTCGATCACCAGGTGACGGTTTCTTGCCTGCAACACCACGTCACGATCCTGCCATTGATGGTGATGTATCCGGAAAACAAGGCCTTCATCGGCTTATTCGACCTCTCGACACCAACGCCGGTGCAACAGCTCCAACTTCAGCAGATTCAAAACGTCTTGAGCTTGATGAACTCACGCACCGATGTCGCCAACACCTCTGCGCAGCACATGGCCAACAACTTCTTTGCCAACATGCTGCATGGCACCCTCACAGAAGGCCTCTTGCGGCGGCGGCTCAAAGACTACGACCTCACGATCACGCAAAAAGGCCACTGCGCCGTGATTACCGTTGGCGCGGCGGTTGCCGGCACCTTGATCACCTTGCATCAAGTCGAGCGCGTCTTCCGCCTGGTCACGTGGTTCGTTACAGAATACAGCCTGCCAGTCACCGTTTTCGTCGTCGACCAACAAATCGTCTTGTTCATTCAAGCTCCCCAGGCACCAGGACACTTGTTGACCGCGTTGCACCACTTTTTAGTTGCCAACCTCGAAACCAAATACACCCTCAGCATCGGCTACAGCCAAGCGTGTTCTGCCATCAAAGAGTTGCCTGCGCTTTACCAAGAAGGCGTCGAGGCGGCACACCTCGCCCAACAGCATCCCCAAACCGTCATGCAGTTTCGCCCCAAAAAAGCGGCAGAGTTGCTGCATCTGATTCCTGCAATCGAAAGCCGCTCTTTTGTGCAAGAGATGCTTGGGCCTTTGCTGACGCTCGACAATCACACCGAAGCCCAAGAACTGTTGCGCACCTTGCGGCTGTATCTCTACCACAACCTGCAGATCAACGCCGTCGCCAAGGATCTGTTCATCCATCGCAACACCGTGACTTACCGGCTCCAAAAGATCAAACAGATCCTCAAGGTCGACTTTCAAGACCCTGTCAGCAACGAACGTCTCAACCTCGCCTTAATGCTCCAAGACCAATGAATTAAAACGGCACTAAGCACGATCCTCACCTGGATCGCGCTTAGTGCCGTTTTTCGTGTCTCATGTCAGATATTCGCCCAATATTAGTCACGAAAGCCAATGCGCGTGACTAATTTTAGCGACGCCGCCCAATGCAACGCCTTGTGCCAGCCGCCATAATAAGCATCATCAACAAAGCAAAGGAGATGGCCTTCATGGCATATGACACAGTGATTATCAACGGCCGACTGGTAACGCCTACCGCAGTAGAAGACAAAGAACTCGCGATTCAGGCCGGCAAGATCGTCGCGATCGGGGCCGACTTACACCAAGACGCCAAGCAGGTGATCGACGCGCACGGCCAACTCGTTTTACCGGGCATGGTCGATGCCCACGTTCACATCAACGAGCCCGGGCGCAGCGACTGGGAAGATTATCACACCGGTTCTCAGGCCTTGGCCGCAGGCGGCACCACCAGCATGGTCGTGATGCCCCTGAACGCCTTGCCCGCCCGGATGACCCAACGCGAATTCGTCGCTCACCGCGACATCGCGACCGGCAAGTCATACATCGACTTCGCGTTATACGGCGGCTTGGTACCAGGCAACCTCGATGAGATTCCCAAGATGGCCGCCAGCGGTGCCGCCGGTTTCAAAGCATTCATGGCGACCACCGGCACCGACATTCCCGGTGATTTCAAAAACGTCGACGACTACGAGCTGTTCCGCGGCATGCAAGCCATCGCCAAAACCGGCCTACGCCTTTCGCTACACGCGGAAAACCCGGTACTCACCGACCGCTTCGCAGAAGAAGCAATCGCCGCCGGGCACACCCAGATCCAAGATTACGTCGATTCGCGGCCGCCGTTAGTCGAAGTCGAAGCCGTCCAGCGCGCCTTGTATTTTGCCAAAATGACCGGCTGCAAACTCCACTTCGTCCACCTTTCAACCGGTGAAGCCGTCGCCGCCGTCACCGCCGCTCGTGCCGCCGGCCAAGACGTCACCTGTGAAACCTGCGTCCACTACCTCGCGTTGACTAGCGATGATTTCGTCCGTATCGGCCCGCTCGCCAAATGCTCCCCAGCCTTACGCACCCCGGCGGTTCAAGCCAGCTTGTGGCAACAGGTCCAAGCAGGCAACGTGATGGCGGTCACCTCAGACCACTCCCCTGCGCCTGCCAGCATGAAGGCCAACCCTAACGACAACATCTTTGATGTTTGGGGTGGCATCTCAGGCGCGCAAAACAACGTCGACTTGTTTTACGACGTCGCCGTCCGCAGCGGCAAACTGTCCCTGCTTCAATTCGTCGACCTGATCGCCGCGGGTCCGGCAAAACTCTTCGGACTCAAAGCCAAAGGCGCCTTGCTTCCTGGTAAAGACGCGGATCTGATCTTCTTGGATCCCACCCAAGACTATGTCCTGAAAACCAGCGATCTCTACTATAAAAACAAGCTCAGCGCCTATGTCGGCTTCCATATCCACGACCGCGTGACCCGCACGATCCTGCGCGGGCAAACCATTTTCACCCTTGCTGACGGCATCACTTCTGCCCCTGCCGCCGGTAAGTTCTTGACCAACCAGCTGACCCGTAAGGAGGTAACCGTATAATGCAAACCACCATCAACGACCACCTCAAAACTGTACCCACACCAGAACCCGTCGCGGAAGACTTGTTACCCATTCCTGCAGCCAAACGCCACGTCGGTATCATCAGCTACATGGCGATGTGGTTAGGTGATGGTTTCAACATTGGTAATATCACGTTGGGCTCTTCGCTGGTTGTCGCCGGCGTGGCGACCATGAACCTCATGCAAACCTTGCTCGCCAGTGGCATTGCGATCTTGATCATCGCGGTCATCTTCGCTTTGAACGACCGCTTCGGTTACCGGACCGGGGCCCCGTATGTCATGCAATTACGTTTGTCCTTCGGGATCCGCGGCGCCAAAGCCGCCAGCCTCTTGCGCGGGGTGCCGGCGATCGTCTGGTTTGGTTTCCAAAGCTGGACCGGCGCCTTGGCCCTCGATCAGATTTTGATGATCTGTTCGCACGGAACGCTCCACAACACCGCCGTGTGTTTTGGGATCTTGTTGATCTTACAGATCGCCTTAGCCTTGCACGGCTTCAAGTCGATCAAAATCGTTGCCTCGATCATCTCGGCGATCGTCATGGTGGCCTTAGTCAGCGTCTTCGTGATCTTAGTCACCCAACACCAAACGCTGCTTGCCACCCGTCTCGTTCACGTCCAAGGTCACTGGGGCCTCACGTTCTTCGGTTTCATCTTGGCCTTTTTAGGAAACTACACCGCGATTTTTGAATCCGCCGCCGATTACTCTCGAGAGCTGCGGGCGGGGTTAAGCGATCACGTTCGTGGCTTCTTGTACTTCATCCCGATCCTGGTTGCTTACGGGATCACGATCCTCACCGGCGCGATGCTGGCGGTCGTCACCGGCATCTCCAGCCCCGTCAACGCCATGGGGCATCTCTTCGGTAACGGCGCAGTCACCTTGTTTATCTCGATCTTCATCGTGTTAGGGGTAATCACGACAAACATGGTCGCCAACATCATGCCGCCAACTTATGTCCTCACCAACCTGCTCAAGATCCCGCAAGGCTGGGCGCTGGCCATCGTGGGCGCCTTGGCCGCCGGTTCGTTTCCTTGGCTATTGGTCAAAAATACCAGCTCCGCAGGTTTGAACACCTTCATCCACGCTTATTCGATCTTCTTAGGCCCGATGACCGCGATCATTTTGCTGGAATACTACTTCGAGCGGCGTCAACACGTCAACCTCAAGCACCTCTATGACTCGACGACCCAACTTGCTAGCCGCTGGAACGCTCCCTTGGCCTTGGCGATCGGTGCCGCTTGTGCGCTGCTTCAGGTCGATCTTTCCTGGTTTATCGGCTTTGCGGCCGGCGGTATCAGCTATTTCCTGCTCAACCGGATCCATCACGAACAACGCGATTAATCAAGGAGGGCGCCTATGAGCACTGCTTACATCTCTGATAATTTCACCCTCGCCCCGACGCATTCAGGCACCTTGAGCGGCCTTACCTTCGCCGTCAAAGACGTGATCGCTATCAGCGGGCGTACTACCGGCTTGGGCAATCCCACTTGGCTGCGGACCCACAAACCGGCCAGACAAACCGCCCCGATCATCACAGAGCTACTGCGCCAAGGTGCCATGCTTTGCGGCATCACCATCACCGACGAATTCATGTTCTCTGTCAAAGGCGACAATCACCACTACGGCGCCCCACTCAACCCCGCCTATCCCAACTGTTATTGTGGCGGCTCCAGTGCCGGCTCTGCCAGCGCCGTTGCGCAAGGTGACGTCGATTTTGCCTTAGGGACTGACACCGGCGGCTCCATCAGAGTCCCGGCCAGCCACTGCGACCTCTACGGCTTGCGGCCAACTTGGCAACCGGCCGCTTTGACCGGTGTCGCCCCCTTGGCCCCCAGTCTAGATACGGTCGGCATCCTCGCCAAAGACCCCGCGGTGTTTACGCTCGTCGGCAGCGTCTTGCAACCGACTGCTTCATGGCGACCAAAACGTGCCTATACGCTGGCCACCACACCATTGTCAGATGCGACGCCATTAGAACTCCCGGCGGATTTCAACGCAGACGCCTTGCTCGCCGCTTTTCAACGCATTCAAGGGTATGAAGCCTGGCATCACTACGGTTCCTGGCTGGCCGCCCATCAGCCTCACCTAGGCGCCGACATCCGCGCTCACTTCGAAGCGGCCCGCCAGTTTGCCGCCGATGACAAGGCCTACTACGCCGCCAAAAAATACCAGCGATCCTGGCGCCAGTATCTCAACGATTTGCTGGCAGACGCGGTTTTGGAACTGCCAACCAGCTTGGGGCCACTGCCGCTCACCGCCTCCAAACTCAGCGGCGAACAGTTGCGTTACCAGACGCAACGTCTCACCAGCCTAGCCGGATTGGCGGGTTGCCCGCAAGTCACCATTCCCGATCACGGTTACGGACGCTCATTCATCGGGCCTCAAGGGAGCGACGCGGCATTGATCACATACGCCACACAGGTACGTATTGGCCAACATTAAAGCAAACAAAGCCTTCTCGATTTTTCGAGAAGGCTTTGTTGTCTAAACTGAAACTAAAAAAAAGGGGTCTACACTTTCTGGTGTTGGAGAAATCCAACGCCGAGAGTGTAGGCCCTTTTTAAAATGACAAATTAAAAGGACACCTACAAAGCTACCCATGCTATGCTCTAAGCGTCGAAACCAAAAGCTAG
>NZ_BAAIHN010000043.1:0-20069 GCF_054784775.1 Lacticaseibacillus boliensis | reverse complement strand
CGGTCTGTTCGTGGTGCATCGATCACCAACTTCTCCGCTCAGTCAGTATTCGCAACGCTCCAAACGTTGCTTTCAGACCGGCCAGATGCGATTTCATGTCCCAAATACCGAGGTGAATAATCCAGGTTAATATAACACATTATAAATATTATGTACGCTTCGTCAGAGGTCGATAACGATATGACTATCTTTAACTTTTAGCAAACAGCCTACTTGCCAGCACTTGTGCGAGCTATGCTTATATTTTCAGCGTATAAATAACATGAAATTTTGCAACTTTTGTTATTACTGTTTCCGAATCAAACAACTTGAGACACATTTGGTCAGTATCAGTAATGCGATCGGCATGAATTTCACGGTATAAACGATACGATATGCAGCCAATCTTTCGTCACAGCCGTTATGAGATTGTTTTTCACCCAGTCATTACCTAATAATTACAATAAATAGTGCAAATTGATCAATTAGGTCGTGCATACTGTGTTTTGGTGATTGCTGTGCGCCTCGTCTTTCGGCAGGCGTCAGTACCGATGGACGAGTGTGACAATAGTTGTTACTGTCTCGCTGTTCCAGCTGTATCAGCGCATGAAAAAAGGCGCGCCCGTGGCAACGCCTAATGTTTTACCCGATATGCCGCCAGCTCTTGTCAGTGAGGATCCGCGCCGCCGCCAAGCCTAATGGCAACGCCAAGACCATCAACACCGCGCGCACCATCCAGCTGGCCCCAACGCCAAAACTATCCAGGCCAAGATTGAACATCGCCCGGTACATGTACAACCCCGGCACCATGATCACGATCGCCGGTACAGTCAACGAGATCCGCGGATAGCCCAGCCGCTTGTTCAAAGGACTGGCGAGCAGTCCCGCCACCAGCGCCCCAAGAAACGCCGCGGCCGCAGCCGGCATCCCTGCGCCGGCGAGTTCCAGCCGCAAGGTGTTGGCCACGGCACCGATGATGCCGGCGATCGCCGACATTTTGACCGGGGAGTTGAACATGATCGAGAACCCGAAGACCCCACACCAGCTGGCCGCCAGCCGCAAGAGGCACAGCACTATCGGCGTCAGTCCTAACGGCACAAAGTTCTGTGGTTGTAAGTGGACGAGCATTGCCACCACCCAACCGGTCAACGTCGCCACTAAGATCACCATGATTGCAAAGGTACCACGCTCAAGACCAGACCGCATGTCTTGCTTGGCGATGTCCAGGCCACTGGTAATGAAAGGAAAACCTGGGATCACAAACAGCATCGCCCCGATATAGCCGGCCTCATGCGCCCGCGCCACCGGCATGAACAATCCCAGTCCGCGGAACACCAACAGGTACACGACACACGACGCGGCCACGGATACGGCGGTGCTGGCAATCACCGTGATCTTTTGTTGCCCCATCAGCCGCCGAACATAATTGCCGACCCCGGCGCCGAAAAAGCAACACACCATCTCGATCGGTCCACCACCGAGCAAGAAAATAAAGGCGGCACAGGCAAGCGCAGACGCAAGCCCGACTTGTAACGCAGAGAAATTGCCCGGCTTGGCCGCAATTTTGTCCAATCGGTCATGAATCTCATGCGCAGGCAAGCTCAAACAATCCGTTGCAAACCGATTGACAAAGCGTTCTAAAATCGTCAGCTTGTCGGTATTCACGCCGCTGGCTGGCAGGCTCAACGTCTGAGAATAGTGGTGTCCTTGTTCAAAGCAGGTATACTCCAGCGACGTCAGCCCGACGTCGGCAGCACAAGTCAGCCTAAGACTGCGCGCGATCGTGTCCATCGCGGCACGCACCCGCCACGCCCCGGTACCACAGCTAAGCATCATAAACCCGACGCGGCCGACGATCGCCGCGCGTTCAGTCAAGCTTGCCTCTGTGATGGGGCCATCGGCTTTGGCAAATGAATGCCAGCGAATGTGCATGTGATGATGGTGCGACGGCGCAAAATGAAACTGGTGCTCGTTGTCTTCGGTGACCATGATTTCCTCCAATAAGCCTAACTTGAATCCGATTGCGATTGCCACCCACCGGCGACAAAACTAATAGGATAAGCCTACCACGCGGTTTCACCAGACTCAACGTGTGATTCGCCAACGTTTGTTCGCAATCGCGGCTCAAAGACAAACTACAAAAGCGGCATGCGATCGACACCGCCAGCCTATTTCTCACAGATTGTCGCGCTCTGGGGAAAAGGCATACGACAAATTTTTAAATTGGCGCAAATATGCGGCCAATTCCTTGTCTCGCCTGTACTAGCCGTTCCGGCACAAATATGACTCTCAGCACGGCTTCGATTACCCAACAGATGACCCATCAAATTTTGACTCGCCGACCAGATCGAATCAGGCCGCGGCTTTCAGCGATTATCCGCGCCAATTTACAAATTTATCGTATACCCTCCTCTGAGAGTCGGGCAAAATCTGGCAGCTTTTTTGTTGCGAGGCAAGCACGTGATGTCTCTTCATTTGGGCGTTGCCATCTGGCCAAGCAACACCGCTAACTGAACATTGAAAGACTACAGTTTGCACGCAAACAGCGCCGCCCTACAAATCGTAAGCCGGCGCTGCTTAGTCTAAACCTACACGATCTTCCCACCACGAGCAGCAACAATGGCTTGGCCAAAGGGCTGCTCGTAAATACCAGCCAGCTTGGCCTGAAACTCCGGTGTCGGGATAGCTTCGCCAAACAGCGGACTGCCTGGCTCCAACAGCAGCCCGAAACGCAGCGGCCCGAGATCCAGCGGGGCAAAACCGAAGGCAGTGAGCACTCGTTCCACCACCGGCCGGATCTGATCGTGGTCCGTCGCATACGCCATCGCCCGTGGCACCTCGGGATGGCGATCAACTTCGATTTCCAGGTCGTGATAGCCCATGTGGTTGAAGGCCTTGGCAACAAAGCTGTCGGCCAGCCAATCTTGAACAACTTCAGAAGATGAATGGGTCAAATCAGAAATCGTGTTGGCGGTCCCGTCGACTTCCTGCCAGTAGTTGGTCGCGTCCAAAACGATTTTTCCGGCGAACGCTCGCGGGTCCAAGTCGCGGTAGTGGCTTAGCGGCAAGGCCAAAATGATCACATTCGCTTGTGCTACCACGTCAGCGGCACTGAGTGTTGTCGCGCCTGGCGCCAGCGTGTCGATCACCCACTGCAAGTCGGCGACTGGGCGCCGGCTACCGATCAAGATCGGCAACCCTGCATGGACCCCGAGTCGGGCCAGCGTCGACCCGAGTTTACCGGCACCTAAAATACCGATCGTGATGTCAGGCATGCACGCCACCTCCCAACAGTTCCTTGACCCGCGGCACGACTCTGGTGGCAAAATTCCGGATCGTCGCTTCACGTTGGTGCAGTAGCTGCCCGCCTGTCCCGTACACGAGATCAAACCGCTGCATATCCAGCGCCTGCATGTTTTTGGCGATCTTTTGGGCAACTTGTTCGGGGGTACCGACGTAATAAGCCCCCTTATCGATCTCGAATTCGAAGCGATCGCGCGTCATCGGCGCCCAGCCGCGATCGATCCCAATGCGATCCATCTCGGCTTTGATATACTGCCAACCAACTTCAGTGGCCTCTTGGGCATCGTCTAAAATGATACCGTGTGCGTGCATCCCCAGTGGGTGAACCGGCTTGTTCAGCTGTTTGGCCGCCTTGTGGTAAAGGTCGACATACGGGCGGAAACGCACGGGCTCACCGCCAATGATGGCGATCACCACCGGAATGTCGTAGTGCACCGCCCGGATGATCGATTCTGGCGAACCGCCGACCGCCAACACGGTGTCGATGGTCTCGCCTTCAGGTAACTGCGGATAAACCGTGGTGTTGGTCAGCTTTTGCGTGAATTGACCTTGCCAGTTCATCGGCTTGCCTTTCAACAGTTCCTGCCACATCTCGATTTTCTCGGCAAACAGCTCGTTATAATTCTGCAGATCATAGCCATATAATGGGAACGATTCGGTAAACGAACCGCGCCCAAGCATGATCTGCTCGCGTCCGTTGGCCAAGGCGTGCAGGGTCGCAAAACGTTCATAGACCCGCACCGGATCATCGGAACTCAACACCGTCACCGCGGTTCCCAGATGGATCTGCTCGGTGGTTTGGGCGATCGCGCCAAGCACGATTTCAGGACTGGAAATCGCAAATTCAGAGCGATGGTGTTCCCCCAACGCAAAGATGTCTAACCCGAGTTGATCAGCCAACTGTGCTTCTTTGACCACCTGCCGTAATGTTTCCGCACCACTCAACGCCCGCCCGTCATCGGTAAAGGCCAGATCACCAAAAGTATTGAGTCCAAATGTGTACGCTGTGTTTGTCATAATTTTGCCCTCCAAGTTTCTTACTTAAAGTAAGTATAACGAACAAACACGAAAACGCAAGCGGACTTTTGATACTAAGTGAAAATCATTCGCCTTTTGTGGCTTATATCGATATTTAACAACTTGCCCACCCCTTCACCATGGCCGCTAAAGCTCCAGCTAACAATCCGATTAAAAGCCAGCCAATGGTATTTCTGATAACACAACGGTCATTCTCAAAAATGTAAATTGGCATATTCATCTGTAGCGAGTCGTAAAGGCAGCTCGTTGTTGTTGAATTCGAGAAAAAGTTAACGTTAACAATTCCGCCATTTCGCAATTCCTGAACTTGGCTTATACTGACCATATAAGCTTCTGCATTGCGGTCACCCAGACCGTATCTAGATTCGGAGGTCCCATTATGAATGCAACGTATATTGATCCAGACTTCACCTTGCAACCCACCGGCAGCGGCACGCTCGATGAGCTGACATTTGCCGTCGACGATTCCATCGCGATCGCCGGGCGCACTGCCGGCCTCGGTAGCCCGGCGTGGCAAGCAGATCAGCAGCCGGCCACCACGACCGCCCCGATCGTCACCAAGCTCTTGGCCGCCGGCGCGACGCTCAAGGGCATCACGGTTGTCGACGAACTGCTGGTCAACGCGCAAGGCAACAATCCGCACTATGGTGTTGCTGACAATCAGCTGCACCCCGACTGCTTCAGCGGCGGTGCCAGCGGTGGCGCCGCCAGCGCCGTCGCAGCCGGTGACGTCGACTTTGCCGTTGGGATCGACACTGACGGCAGCCTGCGGATCCCGGCCAGCTACAGCGGCCTGTTTGCCATCCGCATGACGCAAACTACAGACACTTTGGCCGGTGGCGCCCAGCTGGCCCCCGGCTTTGACGCACTGGGTTGGCTGGCCAGCGATAAGAACGTCTTCAAGAAAGTCGCAGATGTCCTCCTCACACCGACCAAGTGGCACTCCTTGCAACTGATCAGCGCACCGATCAACGAACGCCGCGAAGCCCTGCGTGCCGCCTTTGCACAACTCCATGCCCAAGCCGCAAACCGTAACTTAGGTGTCTGGGTCGCCGCCCACCAAACAGATCTCGGGGCCACGGCGCAAGCCTTCTTCGCTGATGCCGCCAAGCAAGCAAACCGCGACGCTCAACCCGCGCTGACGATTCAAGCCGACTGGCGCCAAGAGCTCAACCACTTGTTGAAAAAAGCGGTGATGCCGCTGCCGACCACCGCGGCGCCGCTTAAAAAAGACGCCGACGCTGATACGACGGCGCAATCACACCTTGAAACCCAAGGCCTGACAAGCCTCGCTGAGCTTGCCGGTTGTCCGGAGCTAGTCATTCCCACCGACGAAGGCACCAGCCGCGCTTTTGTCGGGCCAGTCGACAGCGACGCCGGCTTGGTCGCCTACGCCTTGCACCGTGCCAGCGTACACGTCGGCGAGTGCTGATCGCTAAGCACCGTTATCTCGCAATGCGAAATAACGGTGCTTTTTTTGGCGATAGTCACTAAAAGCTTGTACACTGAAAGGGTATCCATTACCCGAGGAGGTTAGTTTATGACTCGTTATAACTGGGGTATCATCGGTTTAGGCCGCATTGCCCGTCAATTTGTCGCTGAATTTCCAGATTCACAGACCCTTTACGGCGTCGCCGCAACCGATCCCGCCCGCGCCAACGCGTTCGCATCAGAATATCACATCCCCCATACCTACGCCTCATACGCCGAGCTGTTCGCAGATCCGGCGATCGACATCGTGTACGTCGCGACCACGCATAATTTCCACTATGCCAACATCAAACAAGCCTTGCTGGCAGGCAAGCATGTCTTGGCGGAAAAGTCGATCACGCTGAATCTCAAGCAACTCGACGAACTGATTGCTATCGCCAAACAGCATCACCTGATCTTGATGGAGGCCCAGACGATCTACCACATGCCGCTATATCAACGGTTGGCTGAAACCACCGCCAAGCTCGGCCGCCTGCGCGCCATTCAGGCTAACTTTGGGTCGTCCATCGCCCCTGATCCCAACGACCGACTGCTGAATCCAGAACTTGGCGGCGGGGCACTGTTGGATATCGGGATCTACGCCTTGTCCTTCGTCCGTCGCTTCATGACCGCAACGCCACGCCTGGTCGCTACCCAGATGATTCCGGCTAACCCCGGCGTCGATGACCAGAGCACCCTTTTTCTCACCAACGACCACAACGAACAGGCGACGGTCGCGTTAAACTTGCAAGCCAAGATGCCGCGGTTCGGCCTGGTCACTTACGACCAGGCCTATCTCACCGTCGACGACTACCCGCGCGCCGAGATGGCGACCCTGTCGCGGCCAACCGCCCACGGCGTCGCCGACAGCACGCTTCAAGAAGGCGACGGTGAAGTCAGGATCCGCTATGAAATCGATGACATGGCAGAAGCCGTCACGACTGGCGCCAACCCGACACTCGCCTGGACCCGCGACACCATGGCGATCATGAGCCAAGCCCGAGAAGCTTGGGACTTTTATTATCCCAACGAACCACACCAGCTGTCGTGATCTGTCACTTCAACGCTTGAGCGTAGGCCACTAAAATGCTACAATAACGCCATTTTAGGAGGCCTTGCCATGAATAAAATGCGTCGTTTTGAACGTCAGATCGATCTTGCTGAGATCAAACAGATCCTCGCTACTTGCCGCGTGGTCCATATCGCAATGAATGATGATCCTTTTCCCTATGTTGTGCCCACTAACTACGGCTACGAGTGGTGCGACGACGATACGTTGGTGCTGTACAGCCACGGCGCCCGCCAAGGCAAGAAGCGCACGTTGATTACCCGCGATCCTCACGTCTGTGTTGAAATTGACGGCGGTGCGATCTTGATGCCCAGTGGCCAAGACGCCCCGAATTATTCGGCGGCTTACCAAAGCGTGATCGGTTACGGTATCGCTGAACTCGTCGATGATCCTGATGTCAAACGCCACGCGTTAGACCTGCTGATGCAACACGAAACCGGCCGCAAGCTGGACAGCTTCGATGAGATCCCTGCCAACAAACTCAACGGCGTTGGCGTGATCAAGATCACCATCTCCGAGTTTACCGGCAAGGCCCACCACGCTGACGGCGAATCGGCACACGCGTAGGAGGAGTCATTGCTATATTTAGTCTGCGCCATCATCACCACAATCAGTGCCATCGTCAGCTTCGGATTCGCGTGTCAGGCCTATCTCCAGGCCAGACACGACGACGTTTTAGCTTTGACAAATGCCAAATACGCCTTTTCCAGGAGCCTGGCACTACTTCTTGCCGCCTGCGGTCTGCTAATTATTCACGATTCTGGCTACCTCATCGCCTTGGCCGTCGCGATGATCGGCGTCCAACTTTTTGATGGCGTCATCGGCCTGAAGATCAGCCGATTCAAAACGCTCGGACCATTCCTGACGGCAGTGGCCAATGCGGTTTCCTTGATCTTGTATCTGGCACTCAACTGAGAATAAAAATATCCTGCAAGCAACCAAGTTTCGGTTGTTGCAGGATATTTTTATTGGCCTATAGCTCATCATTGGCTAGCACGACGGCATCACGGCCACTTTGCTTGGCGTGGTACAAGTTGCGATCGGCAGCCTTATAGACATCGTTGTCGCTATAGTCGCTTGCCTTCACACACGCTTCACCGATCGAGCAGGTGATCCGCAGTGCCGGGTCGATGTCGTTGAAGCGTACCTGTTGCAGACGTGCTTGAAGAAGTTGCGCGAGCTGAAGCGCCTGATCGCGCTTCAATGGTGATTCCACGATCATCGCAAATTCCTCGCCACCGAGCCGATATACTGTCGCCGGTTCAACAGTGCTCTGGGCGTGGCGTTGGATCTCTTGGGCCAGCTTGTGAAGCACCTTGTTGCCGGCAAGGTGCCCATAAGTATCGTTGACCCGCTTGAACCAATCCAGATCATACTCAAACACCACATACGCACTCCCGGTCCCAGCCTTAAACGCCGTAAAGTGATCCGTCAAAGCACGGTTGAACGCCCCGAAATTCAACAACCCGGTCAGCTCATCGCGATTGGCCCGCGTCTCAATGTTGTCGGTGCGGTTCTGCGTGCCACGCATGACTTGGTCGAACTCAACGCAAAACACGCCAATAATTACCAAGGCCGACAGTTGCCGTACCCAAAACCATACATCGAGGTGTTCGGGTTGCATCTGGTATACCATCGTCAGCATCGCCGCCGCAAACACCACCAACAAACCATATTCGAAGCACCGTTTTTGCCGTAGCTGTGGCGTATATGCCTGAACGATCCCTAAACTGGCGATCCCCACCGCCCAACTCACAAGCCCAAGCACACGCAAGGGCGTGCTGAACAACACCAGGTACGCCAGTGTCAACACGGCATCGATGATGACTTGCCACTTCGATACGACCTGTAAGTTCAACATAAACATCGTCACGATCAGCAGGTTCAAAAACGTCCAGTGGAACCCGTACATCATCTGATCCAGATAAGTATTTGCCATCGCCTGACAGAACAAGAACGTCATGAAGGTCACGCTCGCGCCGAGCTCAAAAAATTTGCGATGACGGATGACAAAAGGCGTCGCCGTGCTCGACTGCAACCAATAGAAGAACGATGTTGCCCCCATCATGACAATGAGGTTGGTGATCAATGACAAGATCAATGACGCGGTGATTCGCATCTTCCATGCACTTCCTAGCCCAACAACCCGCAGGTGGGCTCGTTTCGCTTAGTCTAGGGTCAAATTTAATTTCACCCCTCGCTTCTACCACCATTTTACCCAATTTGGATATCAATTACCTCATTAATTAAAAAATAATTTCCGATTATGGACAATAATCGAAAACGCCAGCGAATTTTTTGGCAAAGACGCACCCAAGAAACCGCGCGATGACGCCTTGATTGATACAGTGCCTTCTTCTCATGTCAGAATTATTATATTTATTGGCTATATACAAGCATGGTGTTAATGCGCTTACAAGCCTAGTCTATAACCCGTAAAGCGCTTCCGTACCTGGCCAGGGGAAGACGCCACCAAACATCATTCAATCGCAGTCCTACATCATATGTAGTACACATGGAGGCATATTATGGCACAAACAATCAGTGGTTCCGATGCAGTCCTCAAAGTCATCGAATCTTGGGGCGTCGACCATATCTACGGTTACCCTGGCGGCTCGTTTGATTCGACCATGAACGCTTTGTATAACCAAAAAGATAAAATCAAGTTCATCCAAGTCCGCCACGAAGAAGCCGGCGCTTTGGCTGCCGCCAGCGACGCCAAGTTGTCTGGCAAGATTGGCGTCTGCTTCGGCTCTGCCGGGCCCGGGGCGGTTCATCTGCTCAACGGCTTGTACGATGCCAAGATCGACGGCGTCCCGGTGCTCGCCCTCGTTGCTCAGGTACCATCAAAAAACATGAACATCGACTTCTTCCAGGCGATGAACGAAGAACCAATTTTTAACAACGTTGCGGTCTCAAATCGCACCGTCATGACCGCGCAAAGCCTACCCAAGGTGATCGATGAAGCCATTCAAGACGCCTACGAGTTCCACGGCCCTGCTGTCGTGACCATTCCTAAAGACTTCGGTTGGGCTCAGATCAAAGATACTTACGTCTCCAACGCCAACACCGAGATCACACCTTATGCTGTGAAGCCCGATCCGGTACGCATCGATGAAGCCGTCAAGCTGATTCAACAAGCCAAAGGCCCACTGATCTACTTCGGGCTTGGGGCTAAGCACGCCCGCAAGCAACTGCTTAAAGTCTCCGAGAAGTATAAGATGCCTCTGGTTTCATCAGTACTCGCCAAAGGAGTCATCGATGAAAACTATCCCGCTTATCTCGGGTCTACCGGCCGCGTTGCCCCTAAGCCTGGTGCAGAAGCAACCATGGCCTCTGATCTGATCCTTTGGGTCGGCAACGATGTCCCGTTTGCCAGCATGTTGTTCAACCCCAACGCCAAGATCATTCAGATCGATATTGAATCGACCAAGCTGGGCAAGCGGCGACACAATGATGTCTCGATCTTGGCCGACGCTAAAGAAGCCTTGAAGGCAATCTACAAGGCTGGCAAACCGCGCAAAGCGACCCCATTTTACACCGCCTGCATCAGCAACAAAGCCAACTGGGTGGCTTGGCAAGATAGTTTCAAAGACAGCGATGAATCGCCAGTCCGCCCAGAACCCATCTTTGATGTGCTGAACAAAGAAGCCAGCGACAAGGCAGTTTTTGCCGTCGATGTCGGTAACATTAACATCAACTTTGAGCGTTTACTCGATATCAAGCACACCCAGAAGTGGACGACCAGTGGCAAATACGCCACCATGGGCTACGGTCTGCCGGCGGCGATTTCTGCCAAGACCTTATACCCAGACCGCGATGTCTATTCGCTGTCAGGTGACGGCGCTTACGCCATGCTCTGCGAAGAGATCTTGACCCAGGTCAAATACGGGCTGCACATCGTCAACATCGTCTTTTCTAACGCCACTTTAGGCTACATCGAAGCCGAGCAACGCGACGATTCTCACCAGCCGCTGTCTGGTGTCGATATTCCTGATACCGATTGGGCCGCAGTCGCCGCCGGTATGGGCGCCAAAACCTACACCGCCCACACCAAAGCCGAGTTCCAAGCGGCAATCGAAGACGCCAAAACAACAGATCTGCCAGTCGTCATCGATGTCAAACTGACCCACAAGATGCCGTTCACCACCCAACACATGTTCCTGGATCCTGCCTATCAAGACCAAAAACAGATCGATGCGTTCGTCAAACAGTACGACGCGCAAGCCTTGCGGCCGTTACGCGCATTCTTGAAAGAAGCCAAAGAAGCCGCACCCAAAAGCAAGCCAGTGAAAAAATAAGGAGGACCCAAGCCATGGAGACGATCATGATCATCCCCGGCGTTACCCAGATACGACCGCGTCCGTGTGTGCTGGCACTAGGATTTTTCGACGGCGTCCACCGCGGCCACCAGCGCGTGATCGCCACCGCCAAAGCACAAGCCGAGAAACACCACTTGCCGTTGGTGGTGATGACTTTCGACCGTCACGCCTCTCAAGTCTTCAATCATCAACCCTTCTTTTATCTGACCTCACCTGGAGAAAAAGCAGCCTTGATGGCAGCGCTGGGCGTCGATCGCCTCGTCATCGTGCACTTCACCCGCGCATTCGCGCGCCTTTCCCCACAGGCGTTCGTCGATGATTACCTGGTCAAACTTGGCGCCGTGGCGGTGGTTGCCGGCTTCGATTACACCTTCGGCCGCGGCGGCACCACCACCCTGGCGGAAATGCCGGCATTGGCACGTGGGCGGTTTACGACCACAATCGTCTCAAAGCTGACCGAAGATCACCAAAAGATCTCATCGACGCGCATCCGCAAGTTGATCCAAGCCGGCCGTATCACCGAAGCTGAAGCGCTTCTGGGACATCCTTATCACCCCAGCCATATCCAAAGCGCTTAACGTTGAAGCCAAGCGGCATCTTCCGCTCGGTTAAAAAGGAGCAAAACATTATGACAGAACCTGATTATGATGGTACCTATGTTCACTTTCCCACTGGCCGGTTGACCCTGACCCAAGTCCAGCAGATTTTTAGCACCATTCCGTTTGAAATCGACTTGATCGATAATACCAACCATTTCACTTGGTATTCTAACAAGCCCAACCGTGAACACGGCAGAACCGTCGATGAACTCGACGAAACCGTCGCAGAATGTCACCCACCGCGCGTTTTACCGATCGTCATGAAGATCATCAACAGCTTCAAAGACGGCACCAAAGACTTCGTTGTCCGGCCGTTAGTCATGCACGGCCACCGCGTATTCATTCAATACTACGCCTTGCGTGATGTTGACGGTGAATACCTTGGCACGATCGAATTCACCGGTAGCGCTGAACCGATCCTGCAAGCCTACGAAAGCGGCGGCTGGTCTGATGCTTCTAGCGGTGCTTCCGAAGCCGATGGCACCACTGGCACCGCATCCGCGCCAGACGCCACCAGCGGCGCTTCTGAATCCTCAGCCCCTGCTCAACCAGATGCGACCAGCGGTGCTTCCGAGACAGAAGCCACCCCAACCCCAGACGCAACGAGTGGCGCTTCTGAGACAGAAGTTGCGCCAGCGCCTGATGCCACTAGCGGCGCTTCTGAATCTTCAGCACCTGCTGAGCCAGACGCTACCACGGGTGCTTCCGAAACCGGCACCGATGCTTCCAAGCCTGGGCCATTCAATTACGACTTATAATCAACACAACAGGGTACCTTCCATAATCGGGAGATACCCTGTTACTGTCTTGCCATCTGGTAGCGTAAGTGTGTTTAGGTTGGTGTTTGAGATAGTGGTATAGGTAGGGTTTGGTGTGTTCCGGCCCTTGAGATGGCTGGAACGGCGCGAGGCGCTCAGGAGCTAACTCTCCGCTTTGCTACGAGTGGATCTCCTTCGACGCCTTTGTTGTAAGCAGCAAAGCCGCTAACAACAATGCCGCGCCTGAGCCATCTCGGGCCTCCACACACCAAACCCTGACGTTAGCGTCCAACGTCTCGGAAGTGGCAATTTCCAAGAGCGTAGAAGCGGACTAGCGGCTGACAGTACATCTAACTATGAACGGATTAGTTATAATCAACGAGTTAACCGTTTGTCCATGACATCAAATTATCCTGATACGCAGAATCTAGGGTGTGGGCGAAAGCGACGGAAGCAGGTCAATCTGACGTGGTGGCATCATTCTTGGCGACTTGTCGCCATAGAATGAGCGCAGGTGAAGATCCACTCGGAGCACAGCGGAGAGTTAGCTTCACCGAGCACCGCCTCCACGACAGATTGATCCTGCTGGAGTCGCTTTTGCTCGCACCCGACAGCCGAGCAGTCTACCACACACCATAGACTCACGTTGCTGGACAGTGACAGCACAAAATGGCCCTCGATGTTAGCCTATTAGTATAGGCTTGCACTGAGGGCCATTTGATGGGCGTTATCAATCTGCTTATAAAATCCGTGGTAACACGGGACGGCTGAAGTAATTGCCTTGACCAAACGCCGCGTTATAACGATCACATAGGCGCAAACCGGCATCGCTTTCGATACCGACTAACACCATCTTCATATCGTGTTGTTCGCAAGTATCCTGCCAAAACTTGAGATTGGCATGCATCGCCGTGAGCTGGTCTGGCGTCGGCTTGGCGATCAGCGGTATTTTCACGGCATCAAAATACTGGATCACCGGTGCAAAGGCCTTGAACTGCGCAGGCGTGGTGCAACCGTCGATCACAAAATGGATCCCGCTTGCCAGATAGTCTGGCGCTTGCTGAGCAAACAACGTTGCGTCAGGCATCTCCTTGAGTTCGACATGAAAATTAAACGCGTGCCGGTGCTTTTTCACGTAAGCAATCAGTGCCGCCTTGATCCGCGGTTTGACCAGCTGCCCACACGTAAAATTGACCGCCAAAGCAGGCGTTTCCAGTTGCGAGTGGATCTTGGCGATCAGCGCCATCATCGTCTCCAGCGTCACGGAAAAATCGGGCGCGTCGCCCCAGTGTCCGTCTGCATACACCGACAACCGTAATTCGTTGGTGATGACGGTTGAATCTTTGATCTGCATCACAGGTTGCGTGTAGTAAGTATAATTGATCATCACCGAGTGTGAGTTATTCAACAGATCCGCTCGCCCGTCAACGGTAATGCGATCGCGGCCATTTTGCTTGGACAGATACAAACTATCATCAGCACGCTTCAACAAATCATCAAGCGTTGCATCGCTACGTTCCAAGTAGGCGACCCCAATGGACATCGAACAGCGCAGGTGATCGTGGGCATAAGGGATCGGCACCGTGCGTACCGCCGTCCAGCAGTTACGCACAAGCTGAACAGCCTGTTCCAACGTGCTGTCTGGCATGAGGATCGTCATTTCTTCGCCACCGGTACGATATAGTGCCGCCGCGATTGGGGCCTGCGCCAGCTGTCGTTGCAAGAGGCGTGTCACCGAGATCAACACCTCATCGCCGGCCGCATGCCCGAACTCATCATTGATCGACTTGAAGTAATCGATATCTAAAACAGCGGCCGCCATCGGTTGCTGTTCTTGCTGACAGCGTTTGAACGCCGCCACCCCTTGCTTGCGCATCCGCGTCAAACTATACGCGTGCGTCAGCGCATCATACATCAACGAATTACTCAACTTAGCGCGCTCTTGGGCGTGCTTGTGCACCCGGCGGATATACGTATACGCATACGAACTCATTGCAATAAAGATGATTGCAAAGCGCCACTGAGACGCTGTCGTCATGTGGACGCGAGTCATCCAAGCCAAAATTCCCAGGGTGCTAAATAAAATCAGGTTAGGCGCCGCATTGTAATGAAATTGGCTTTGGTATCGCCTGACCACAATACAAGTAATGGCAAGGATCACCGCCACGAGCACAAACAACTGGGGCTGGAAGGGATGGTTGATATACCACACGAGGCTGAACTGCGCCCAGTACCACAAATAATCTGCCAACGAGTTGGTTTCATCCAACACCGGATAAGCCGCCGCAAACAGCAACAAGTTGATATACATCTCGCTGCCTTGAAACACCGTCAATATCGCCGCTTGCAGACACAGTAACACGCTGATCAAGACCAACTTGCTCAGCACGCCATTGCGTAGCCGTCGCCAAAAAGTATCTCCGCCGCGCAAGCGCAAATAGACATTAGTATCGTAATAAGTTAAATAGCCTGCAACAAAAAATATTGAGGTGACTAAGCGCCCCAACCACGTCCCTAATGCCATTGCGTTCCCCCACGACCACATTAACGTTCATAATTAACATAATCCTTTTCATTAAAGCGCACCTGTTCGACCCTGTCAATTGAAGTCCCGCCTTTGTCATGGGTCCCTTTTGGCAAAAAAATCAGCGTCGATGCCGCACAACCCAATTTTGGGTTTGCAACATCGACGCTGAATGTTACTCAGGCTGAAGAGCTCGAACCTGCTTGATGAGCGCCAGCAACTGATCAGACGCACTGTGATAATCGGCCAGGCGCTCGCCAAACTCGCTGTTGAACCCCTCCAAGCCGCCGGCGACAAAGGCGTATTCGTAGGCATAAACGGCTTCATATGCGGTGGTGAACCGTTGCAGCAACTCGTGTTGATCTCCTGCCAACTGCAACGCCATCTGGATCACGCGCATGTCCGTATACGCCAGCTCGAACTGCACCGCCCACGCCCGCATGAACGCATGTTGCGCCTGAATATGCAGATAATGGTGCGCCGTTGTCCATTCCAGACGCGCTAAGGCGTCTTTGACATCTAACATGACTCCTCCTTTGCCCGCAAAACTCCCCCATTTCAGTTTACACCGTCCCCTGCAAAAGCGCTGGTTTCACGCTCGCAAGCTTTTTTTACCGTGTTTAACCATAATCACGGGGAATGGTTTGCCTTCATCGCTCAACCAATATGGTTGGGGTGAGGTCATGTGCGGCAACCGTTTCACCGTCGATGGTCAACTTGTAAACGCCATTTACAGGCGCCTATTTGCTTTCTTTTCAGAAGTTGGGCTCGCTTCCATCTATCCTATATCTTGTACAGGACTCGTCCATACCACCAATATCATGTATATTCAAGACTGGCAACCACAATTAATTTGCGGCATAATGTGTTCTGGAAATTATTTTAGGGGGACACGTATTTATGCAAGAATCACAGGATTTACACAGTTCACAAAACTATTTCAGCTGGTTGTTTAATCAACTCAAAGGCTGGCCGCAACAAAACTACTACCTTTTCTGGTTTGCTTTAGGCTGTCAGCTGATGACTTTGGTCAACGCCCGGATCACCACGGTTGCCGTCATCACCTTCATCGGCACCATGCTCGGCGTGTTATGCGTGCTGGCAATCAACGCCACTAAAGCCGTTAACGGCTGGTTGGGCCTGATCTCTGCAGCATGTTTCGTCTTCGTCGGCTTCACCGCTAAGAACTATCTGTCGATCTTTGAACAGATCGCTTATGTGATTACCTTGGATCTGCCAGTGTTGATTTCTGTGCGGACCTGGAACGATGACACCAAAAACAACCTCAAGCGCTTCGCCGCTAAAGAATGGGTGATCTCCATCGCCGCGACCCTCGTGGTTTGGGCCTTGTCTGCCTTCTTGATCGGTAAGTTCACCAATGACCCACGCCCGATCTATGATGGGATGGCCTTCGCAATTTCATTGACCGGTGGCATTGTGTGCTTCTTGCGTTATAATAATCAGTATTTCTGGTGGTTGTTCTCCGGGATCGCCCAGCTGATCCTTTGGGGCATCACGTTTGCCCAAGGCGACGCCAGCTTGGCGATGGCAATCAACTCCAGCATTTATGTCATCAACGACATCTTGGCCTTCACGGTCAGCCCATGGTTCAACACCGGCCGGCGTAAGCTCGGATTAAAAGAAATTCAATAAAGCATCGTTTCACCACGGGACGCGCCTGAGCGCGCCCTCTTTGTTGTGTCACACCGTATTTCGAAAGGGAAGCCATTTCACATGATCTATATCCTCGGTAGCATCGGCGCCGGTAAAACCAGCCTGACGCGCATCTTATCTCAAGACCTCAACGCCCCCGCCTATTATGAAGACGTCGAAGGCAACGGCATGATCGCCAACATGCTGCAGAAGTTCTATTCCGCCGGCGCAGACAGCCGCAAAACCACCGCGACGATCCTGCAGATCGCATTTTTGACCTTCCGTTACCAACAGCTCAAAAAAGCCTTAGTGCAAGATAACGCGGTCATGGACTCATCACTCGAATCCGACTTCGTCATGGCCAGTCAACTGCACCAAAACGGCGAGATCGATGACGTCGACTTCAACGTCTATGTCACCTTGTCCCAAGAGATGCAGGCCAACGTCAACGGCAGTCCCTTCAACGGCCTGCCAGATCTGGCGGTTTATCTCAAGATCGACCCGGAGCATGAAATCGACGAGATTCAAAGCCGTGGCCGCGAAATGGAAGATATCCGCGAAAAGCCAGAGTTGATTGATTACTACCATCGTGTCAACCGCGCCTACCGTGATTGGTCCAAAGGCTATACCCGCTCAACGATGTTGACCATCGACCGCGACAACCTCGACTTCGTCAACGATCCTACCGATCGCAACGCCGTTTTAGACGCGATTGAAGGCAAGCTTGTCGAGCTTGGCAAGCTCGCCCCAAAACGTTTTGCTGAGATCAAACAGGCTCGGCAACAGGCCCTCATGCAAAAAGCCCAATAAGCAAAAAAGTTTACCACAATGGCTGTTCATGAACCATCTACATTCAGAATCCAGGAGGGGTCAACCAGTAAATCTGCTGGTTGACCCCTCCTGTTTTAGTATCATTTGTGTCTAGAGGCCAGCCCCCTGCTTAAACTTTAGAGGGCAACCACTCGATCACCAAGAGGTGCAGTGCCGTTGATACCGTTTAGATCTTCACTTGGATTTTTTGTATCCTATTTGCGAGAGAGACGCTACCATGGCGAAGATTCAACGGACGAACGCGATTATGAATTTGAAAACCGCAAAAAGGCAGGCATCATCGATTAAACTACAATCGATGGTGCCTGCCTTTTTATATCTCAAGTGTCAACTGTTAGCATGACTTGGGCTTAGTCTTGTTTGCGTTTCTTCTCGCCTAAACCAAGCATAGCAACTAATGCAGTGACTGCTAATCCGATTACGCCAGCGTTAGATTGCTTCTCACCGGTTTGTGGATAAGCCTGTTGCGTTGGTGCATTTTGCCCTGGAGCAACTGGTACTTGCGTGCTAGTTGCAGATTGGACCGGTGCTGGCGTCGTCGACGACGTCTGCATTGCGGCCTGAATCTTGGTAGCAGCCGCCTGAATCATTGCCGTGGTGGCATGACCCGCCTTGGCCACAGTAACGAGCTTCTCATAATCGTTGATTGCGGCAGTGACGGCCGGGGTCTTTTGACCGGTAGTCGCGTGCGCCTGATCAATCAGCTTAGAACCAGCATTCAAGGCAGCTGTCCGCGCCTTTTGGGCCGCGGCGATAGCTTGGCCGTATGCTTGGGTAGCAGCATTAAGGTCTTTGGTACTGCTGCTTGGGTCAGCAAGTGTGGTAGTCAGGGCTTGTTTGGCCGTGGTAACACTTGGTTCATTGGCCACTGGTGTTGCGTCTTGATTAAGTGCTGCTTCAGCATTGGCCTTCGCCGTCTTCGCCGCGGTGATCGTCGCTTGTAACTTAGCAGCGGCCGCTTGAACTTCTGCCGTCGTTGCTTGTTCAGCGTCAGCCGCTTGCACGACTCCAGCATAGGCCTGGATTGCAACCGCCACATCGACGTTATCAGCAACGCCGGCTGTGGTGGCACTGGCCACAATTGCTTGACCAGCCGTTTTGGCATCATCGCGGGCTTGCTTAGCCGTTGCGATGGCTTGGACATAGGCTTTAGCCGCTGTTGTTAACGTTTGGTTACTGCTTGTCTGTTTGGATAAAGCAGTGACCAGCGCCGCTTTTGTAGCTTGCACCCCACTTTCATTGCTTACAGGTGTCGCATCTTTGACGCCAGCAGTTTGAGCTTGACTGTACGCATTTTGCGCTGCAGTCAGTGCTGTTTGAATCACGCCAACTGCTGCTTGGACTTCTGCCGTCGTCGCTTTTTCAACGTCGGTAGCCGCGACGATCATTTGATAATTGGTGATTGCCGTTGCCACAGCTGGGTTATGTTGCAACCCGGCCGCATTTACAGTGCTTACCAGCGCTTGACCAGCCGTCTTGGCGTGATCGCGAGCGGTTTTGGCTGCTTCAATTGCGTTGATATAATCCTTAGTGGCAGTCGTCAATGTCGCAGTGTCACTAGTCGACGTGGTTAATACGTCAGCGAGTTGTTGCTTAGCGGCTACCACCGTGTCTTCATTGCCGACCGGTGTTGCATCTTGGTGCGTAGCTTCCGTGGCCTTATCTTTGGCAGCCTTAGCCGCATCGATCGCAGCTTGAACGGCCGTCGTCGCTGCGGTAACGTCTGCCGTCGTCTTCGTCCCGGCACCTGCACCTTTCGCAACATCGTTATATGCCGTAATCGCTTTGGCAACCGCTGGCTCCTGATCGACCCCATCCGTCGTGGCGGTATCAACCGCCTTTTGACCTGCGGTCGTAGCCGTCGCACGAGCCGTCTTGGCGTCACTGATGGCTTTCGTGTAATCATCTGCTACCGCCTTGAGCGTCGCCGCGTCACTCTTTGGATCTGCTAAAGCATTATCCAGCGCTGTCTTGGCATCACTAACTGGCTTTTCATTGCCGACTGGTGTTGCATCTTGTTGTGTAGCTGTCGTGGCGTTGTCTTTGGCAGCCTTAGCTGCAGCGATCGCAGTTTGAACATCCTTTGTCGCTGCTTCAACGTCTGCCGTCGTCTTCGTCCCGGCATCTGCACCTGTCACAACATCCGTATATGCCTTAACTGCTGCGACAACATCTGGGTTCTGATCGACCCCATCCGTCGTGGCGGTATCAACTGCCGCTTGACCGTCGGTCTTAGCCGTCGCACGAGCCGTCTTGGCATCACTGATGGCTTTCGTGTAGTCATCCGCTACCGTCTTGAGTGTCTTGGCGTCGCTGGTTGGATCTGCTAAAGCATTATCCAGCGCTGTCTTGGCATCGCTAACTGGCTTTTCATTGCCAACTGGTGTTGCATCTTTTTGCGCAGCTGTCGTGGCGTTGTCTTTGGCAGCTTTGGCTGCAACAATCGCAGTTTGAACATCCTTTGTCGCTGCTTCAACGTCTGCCGTTGTCTTCGTACCGGCGTCTGCACCTGTCACAACATCG